>JAYVIT010000442.1:0-7094 GCA_043769965.1 Saprospiraceae bacterium | reverse complement strand
TCCCCTTTGATATCCATCAATACACAGGACACTCCTTGCGCAGATAATTGTTCGGCCAATACCTGCAAAGACTTGGTTTTACCTGTTCCGGTAGCACCGGCAATAAGTCCATGCCGGTTCATCATTCGCAATGGTAAACTAACTTTCACTTCAGACACCAACTCTGTAGCTAATATACCTGAACCCAATATGATACTTGATCCCTGGAACTGATAAGCTTTTGCAACTTGTTCAATAAATTTTTCTTTCATGCCTTTATTTTTAATGCAAATACCTGACCATTGGTATTTAAAATCTTCACAAAGATAAACGTCCTTTTTAGTCAACTTCAAAATTGCTGCTTATGAATTAAGAGGATGTGAATAGTTATTTGAATTTCAAACATCAATTATTTTATTAAGACTCTATACAATTCAAGAATTTCCACTAATTTGGCAATCCAATGCGTATTCTATGCTTTCTCTTGTTCTTCACTATTCAATATGCGTGTGCACAGCATTCGGTATTAAATTCTGCATTGAGTAGCTCTGCCAGAGGACTTGGCCAATCTGGAATTTGTGACTTGATGGCTATCTCAGGATTAATGAATCCCGCACATCTTTCTGCAATTAAGCAACATAACGTAGGACTTGAATCCTACAATTACTATGCTGTAAATGGACTTTACACCTTTGCCCTGCATGGCGCTTATAAGATGAATGACAATTCCGGATTCGGGGTAAATTTAATTTCGGATGGCAGTCCGGATTTAAGAGAATGGCTTTTTTCATTTGCTTATGGCAGAAAGTTGGGTGCAAAAACCGGAATCGGATTAAGTTTGGATTATCTGCAAACGCAAACACCAGAAAGCAATAATTTACATAATATTAGTTTCGAATTTGGTTTGCAAACACAATTATTACCTTCCTTATTAGTTGGATTTGTTTTAAAAAATCCAATACCGATTAAAACTTCATCCTTATATCCATATCCAGTTTTATTTAAAGCAGGTTTGAATTACAAGGTTTACGATCAATTGCAAATATTGGCAGAAGTTCATAAACAAGGAAATCAAAAAACATCTTTTCATTGCGGACTTAGATATGCTCCATCACTCCCTATTGCCATATCAATTGGCATGAATACATTTGGACCATCCTTAAGTCTGGGTGCTTCTTATTTTCTAAAAAATAATATTGCTTTACATACTGCATTCGAACAACATACTATCCTTGGCATCAGCTCTTCTTTTGGATTTAATTATCTCTTCAAATAATTCAAGCATCACGCGATGAAAATTTTGCTTGTAAGCGCTACCACATTGGAAATTGCCCCTACACTACAATTCCTTGAAAGCCATTGGACAAAAGTATCTTTTTCTAAATATTCAAAAGATAAGATTCAACTCATACCCCTAGTTACAGGAGTAAGTAGCATGATGATGGCGTTTGCACTATCCCGTTTGAAAAACATTCAGGAAATGGATCTGGTAATTCATGCAGGTATCTCAGGCTCCTTTCGCTTTGAAATAAAACCAACCGAAGTGGTAGAAGTCATTTCTGAACAATGGGCTGACCTGGGCTCAGAAGATAAGGATGGAAACTTTATTGATGCATTTGAACTTGGTTTAATGGAGAAAAACAGATTTCCATATGAGCAAGGCAAACTATTAAAAAAACAAAAAACGATTTCTACAGGATTAAAACAAGTTGCAGGTCTGACAGTGAACAAATCCACCGGATCTCATGAAAGTATAAATCGAATGAAGCGGAAATTTGATGCTGATGTGGAAAGCATGGAAGGTGCCGGATTGTTTTATGCTTGTAATGTGATGGATTTACCTTTTATTTCCATACACTCCATATCAAACTATGTTGAGCCCAGAGATAAATCAAAATGGAAGATGGAAGAAGCAATTGATCATTTGAATAAAACAATCATTAAACTGTTGGAAAGGATTGAAGTTGGGGATTGATTGCCTGCCTACCGTAGGTAGGTTTAATTGCTGGATTGTTATATTGTTGAATTGTTATATTGCTAAATTGATGAATCTTGTAATTCTTTCATTCCTTAATTCCTTCCTTCTTTTCCCGAAGGGATGCCTTTGGCAAATTCTTTAAAATTTATCACCATCCTGATAATTTCCGAATAACTCTTATCCCCCGATGCTATTCCATTATTTTTTAAATACCAATCATAAAACCAGGTTCGCAATGTTGGAAATATTTCCGGGAAACGATCATTGGCTTCATTGATTTCCTTTAAATCATTCAATATGTCTTTACTTAAGATGGATCTTACTTGTTTAAATTCTTCCGGATTCACTCGCGAAGCATTTGCATATAGATATCTCCAATAATTCAGTTCCCCGGAATACCGGATAAATGGATCTGGACTTTTTATACAAATTAAATAGGCCATAAAATTGCAATCTCCTTCATGCGTCCAACCCATTCCATGACAGAGTTCATGGGCCATGGTAAATGGCTTAGATAGTTTATGCAAACCTCCATCCAATTGACCCTCTCCGGCAAAAGGCATATACACACCTGAAGTTGACCAAATCAATAAAATTCCTTCAAGTGAAAGATTTCTACAACGCACATGTTCAAAGGCAAGAAATCCATTTTCTTTTTGAAATTCAATCACCAAATTTCGGATTTGATTTTCCAGCTCAATGGAATTATATGAATAGGATTCTATTTCTGATTTGAATTGTTGTCTGATAGAATCCACCAATGTTGTTTGATGAAAAAATTCACTGAGAAATAATTCCTCTTCTACTGGAGCATTAATTTGCCAACGCTGACCTAAAGGAATTCTACTATAATTAAATCCCCAGGTCCAATAAAACCAGATGAAGTGAAGTGCCAATAAAACAAAAAGTATTTTCAAGGATTGGACTTTTTGATTTTTTATGAAGAAAAATTTTCTAACAATCAAGATGAATACAATCAATAGAAAAAACAACCAGAGATAAAATATGGGAATTGGACTCTTGCTAAAAATAAAATCCCATACATTTCTAAATGACCTATAAATCCCGTGATAATAAAAGTGCTCTACCCATTCGGGATAATTCGCAAATATCATCTTGAGTATCAGGGTAATTGCCAATGCACCAAGGACAACAATCATTGCCTTTGAAAAACCACCTTTTGATGCACTCATACCCTTATTTTAAGCAATTTTTAATTGAACCAACAAAGCTCGTTCACTGTTACTAAGCCAATCAAAATTAATTAAGATATGGCATTCGAATTTACGGATTCAAACTTTCAAACTGAAGCCCTGCCTCAGGACCGTGTTGCAGTGGTTGATTTCTGGGCAGAATGGTGTGGCCCCTGCAAGTTAGTAGGCCCCATTATTGATGAATTATCAAATGAATATGGAGACAAAGTAAAAATAGGAAAACTCAATGTAGATCATAATCCAAGTGTCTCTATGCAATTTGGTGTCAGAAGTATTCCTACCATTTTATTCATTAAAAATGGTCAGGTCGTTGATAAACAAGTTGGTGCAGCCTCCAAAGCGACTTTAAAGCAAAAGCTGGAAGCCATCATTTGATTTAAAAAATAATTAACCCTTGCCCTTATCTTTGCCGGTAAGGGCTTTTCTTTTTATATGGGATTCTTTGATCAATTTCCGGTTCAAGCGTATAATCATCTCGATCTTCTGGCCAACCAGGTCGTCGAGGGTTTTATTATTGGCCTTCACAAATCGCCGTTTCATGGCTTTAGCGTCGAATTTGCAGAACATCGATTATACAATCAAGGTGAATCGACCAAAGAAATTGATTGGAAAGTCTATGCCAGAACCGATAAACTGTTTTCTAAAAAATTCGAGGAGGAAACTAATTTGCGCTGCCAATTAGTAATCGATATTTCTTCTTCCATGTACTTCCCAGAAGAAAAATTGAAATCCGGTTTTGTTTTAAATAAGTTAAAGTTTTCTGCTTTAGGCGCAGCTTGTCTTATGAATGTTTTGAGAAGACAACGCGATGCTTATGGCCTTTCCATATTTGATGAAGAATTGCGAATCCATACGCATGAAAAATCAAGTACAACTCATTATCAATTACTCCTATCTTATTTAGATAAGTATCTGAATCAATCTGAAATTAACAAAAAAACATCCGCTGCAGCAGCACTACATCAAATAGCTGATCAGATTCACAAAAGATCTTTGGTTATCATCTTCTCTGATATGTTTGATCAAAGTTCTGATCTGGATAGTTTGTTTGCTGCATTGCAACATCTCAAATACAATAAACATGAAGTGATTCTTTTTCATACCCTTGATAAAAAACTTGAACTTGATTTTGAATTTGAAAACAAACCCTATCAATTTGTAGATATGGAAACCGGCGAACAAATACGCATACAGGCTAATCAAATCAGGGAACAATACATTCAAAAAATTTCAGCTTATCACCAGGAAATAAAATCCAAATGTTTACAATACAGAATTGATTATCATGAAGCAGATATCAATGCAGGATATGATTATATACTTCAATCTTTTTTTGTCAAGCGAAGGAAGATGAATATTTGAGGAAGTGAAGAGTTTAATTGTTAAATTGTTTTATTGCTGAATTGTTTGATTGTGAAAAATGAGGGGAAGTGATGAGTGTTTTACAAAATGAAAATTATCACAGTTTTATAATTTTAAAAATTAAATATGATCACCAACTTGTTAATCATAAATCCTTTAATAATTCATCATTCATAACTTCCTAAACAATTCATCACTCATAATTCATAACTTATAATTTCCTCTTTTATGGCAAAAATTATTCTTTCAAAAATTGCGACCAAGCCTCCGAAACAATTCGAAAAGAAGGAGACCATTAAAAAGACTGAGGAATTGGCTGAAAAGATCGGACTAATGTCAGAGATGATATTGGCTGAAAAGAAAAACAGTTTATTAGTAGTCTTGCAAGGCATGGACGCCAGTGGTAAGGATGGTGTGGCAAAATCCGTCTTTATGAATTGTCCTGCGCTTTGTATTGATGCACATGCTTTTAAAAAACCAACAGAAGAAGAATTTGCTCATGATTTTTTATGGAGGGTACATAAATATGTGCCTGCAAAGGGTCAGGTAAAACTATTCATCCGTAGCCATTATGAAGATATACTTATTCAAAGAGTGCATCAGTGGATTGACGATCAAAGAGCCGCAGCAAGATTGGATGCCATAAACCATTTTGAAAAAATAATTCAGGAAGACAACGACACGACTATTCTGAAATTTTATTTACATATTTCTCACGAAAGGCAACTTGAAAAATTGGAGGAACGAAAAACAGATCCAACAAAACAATGGAAATTCAATGCTGCTGATTTTGAAGAAAGTAAACTCTGGGATAAATACATGCGCTATTATGAAGCGGCAATCAATGGCTCCGATATTAAATGGCATATCGTACCTTCTGATACTCGTTGGTACCGTAATTATTTTGTTGCTAACATTGTACACGAAACACTCAAAAATTTAAAACCGGCATATCCGCTTTTATTGGATGGAGGAAAAAACTAGGATTGACAAATGGCTATGGGCCGTAAGGATTTTCAAATCTCGCACAATAGCCATAGATGCATGTAAGTCTGGAAAGGTCTTTATTAATGACATTTCCATAAAAGCTGCTCATTGGGTTAGTCCGAATTCAATAATTGAAGTGCGCAAAAATGGATACCGCTTTCAATTTAAGGTTATAAAAATCATTGAGAAGAGAGTATCCGCACCACAAGCTGTGCTCTGCTATGAAAATCTAACATCTGCAGAAGAATTAAATAAATACCAATCCTGGTTTACCGGTAATGCCATTCCTGAAATGCGTTCTAAAGGTACCGGTCGTCCCACCAAAAAGGAAAGAAGGGAAATTGATGAGGAAAAGGATTTGTTGTTTGATTGGGAAGAGGATTAATTGTTAAATGGTTAAATTGCTAAATGGCTAAATTGCAAAATTGTTGAATTGTTATACACTTGTTGTTAAACTATCCCCATGAAGTTTTTGCAAGTCCCGAAAATCGGGAGCAACTTGCTAACTGAAGTTGTTGCAAGTTTGCAACTTGAAACTTTCTACACTGGAAAATCAAAACATAATTCTAATACGAAAACAATTTATTTGAAATATTCGAATTCGCATTCCGGATATTGTAAATCAATATTCCTTTTGTGGTAGTTTCAAAAGTAAATTCATTAAAGCCTTCTGATAAAGTTATTTCCTTATTTAGCAATTGCTTCCCATCAATTGAGATCAGACTTATATTTATTGCTTGTGAAATAGTTGAATTAAATTTCCAAATAATCTTTGAAATTTGATTCAAATCACTTGATATATTGCAATTAATTAATTCAAAATTTGTGGTTTCAGAAGTAGTATTATTTCTGATTGACCAATCTGGAGTGTTGGTTGTCCTATTTACCAGATCACCTACTCTAACTGCAATCAAATTCTGATTATCCATATCACGATTCAGCTTTTGAATCTCAATTCCCAAAGGCATTATTTCATTAAATGGATTGGTTGGATTGCTGAAAGTGAATGATTCCGGAATGAATATCCAGTTTGTTGCCATTAAATTTGATCTTTTAAAATAAACTACTTGCTTTAATAAGTTGTAATCCAGTTGATTTATTTCATGATCCTGGTTTATATCGGCAGCCAACAAAATATATGGAGAAGATGGTTTTACTTTTCCATCTACCAATTTTTTTAAATAACTTAAATCATCATAATCCAAAGCTGAAGATAAAAATAACTGACAACTGGATTGAATCAAGTACGATTGATCGGCATTTAAATCATTGAAAAGATATTCAAAGTGGCTATTTTTATCAAGTTCAATATTTGATTGTTGCAATGAAGAAATTAAATTGACTTGTATTTTCGGAGGAGGAATCGTATTCAAGAATATGATCTTTCCACGTATTGATTTTTTTCCTCCCGTCAGATTTCCATCGCAATTAGGAATGTTAGGATTATTATTTTGCACAACTATCTCCGTTTTGCATACATCCTGATTTCCGAGTGAATCGGTTACCCAGATTTCAACCTGATTGGTTCCTACTTCTTTGCATGAATAAATTCGGAATCGATCCAGTATGTCTTT
>JAYVIT010000441.1:0-2060 GCA_043769965.1 Saprospiraceae bacterium | reverse complement strand
CGTTTTAAAAAACTGGATCTGGAAATAAAATACGATTATGCAATAATGCTTTCCGGTCCAGAGCCACCGAGAACTATTTTAGAAAAAATAATTTTGGATCAGTTGGATGCATTGATGCCGGGAAACTGCATTCTCATTCGTGGTGTATTAAATGGTGTTGACATATCTGAATATAAGAAGAAGTATAAGGATCAATTAGAACTTAAAGATTTTGTTGTAGGCAGCGAGCTCAATGAAATCATGTGTGCTTCAAAATTTATCATCTGCAGATCCGGATACTCCACATTGTTAGATCTTGCCATCATTCAAAAACCGGCATTACTAATTCCAACTCCCGGACAACCCGAACAGGAATACCTATCTGATGAATTGGAAAGAAAGAAATTGTTTCATTCTGTTGTTCAGGGTGAAATTTCATTAAGCAGGGATATACCAATTGCTAAATCTATGAATGGATATAAAAAGATAGTGGAAGATCAAACTTTAGACGAACGGTTAGATTTATTGATTGAAAAATTATTTTCAAAATAGAATTATGCTCTCCTAAACAATTCACAACTCATTTCCCAGATTATATATTAATTGCCCATTGCCCATTGTTAACTGCTACCTGCTATCTCCTTATCTTTCTTCTTTTTTCTCCCTCATCATTTCAGCGTATCCTTGTTTCTTGAGCATTGCATTTAAAGTGGAAGCAATCCGATCATGTCTTGTATTCATAGTCTTTGCACTCTCAATCCATTTTGAAAAATAATTTTGATGTGAACCTGGCAGAGATTTGAAATGTGCAAGTGCTTTTGGTTCAGATTCCAATAATAGCATAAGTTCAGCATTGAGTTGGTATTTATTTTTGTCCAATTCAATGTTCACATTCAGAGTATCTCCTTGTTTTTTTCTAATTCCTTTGCGAACAGTTGCATTCAATGCAAGGATAAAATCTCCTTCTCCCATAGGCAAAACAGCCATTCCTGAAAAGGCGTAATTATCCAGACTGCCTTTTATCCGGTAAGATTTTTTTACACCTGGATTTATTTTTTGAGCAATATCAACAGGAATTACAATATAGGTCCAACCGGTTTTTTCGCCTTGCTTTTTGAATTTTTCGATGGTGGCTTTAAATGAAACCATATTCAGAACTACATATTTTGACAAGATAAAAGTAATTAATCAGCCCACAAGATATTAGTAAAGCAAATATTTTAATGAAATCGAAAGTTAAAAACTCCAAACGGACTGTAAGCATTTTTATTTAGCCAAAATTGAATATGTGATTATCTGTGCCAATCTGTGAGCTAACTTATAGTCACCCAATTAATCTGACAATGCTGAATAAGCAGCTCTAAAAAAATTGGAGCATAATTATCTTATGTGCAAGTCACCAAATTCACAGGAGTTTTATCAAGTGAAGCGAACATGATGGGATTCCCCTGCTCTGATTGTAAATACCTCTTAGAGTCATTAACTCAGCAATTTTATTTGTCATTGAAATGCATTAGTAAAATCTGGCTTGACTCCAAACTCAGATAACCAAAGTCATAACATACTTTAAATACCCTTCCTTTTGGACTCTGATGGTAATGTGTAAAATACCTGAAATCAAATCCAATTGCATTAAGTTTTTCCTGACTAATTTTTGTTCTTCCTGATTCTGGCAATAGCGCCGCAAGAATCCTTCGGTTTTTTCGCAAAATGTAATTGATACTTCTCATGGTACTGGTTACATCGCTGTTGAGTAGATTGTTAAAATTGCTTCTGCATTGATCGTCGCAGAATTTTTTGTCTAATCTACCGTGAAGAGATTTTCCGCATTGCAGACAGGATTTAGTTGGTGTCATTGTAGTGTATTTTTAGTTCAGGTGTCGTCTATATTTTAAAGGCTTCAGGCTGTAGTGTTTAAATTGGGATGTAATACTAAAACTTAATATCGAAATTGAAAATCATTTACAATATGAATTATTGAGTTGCGGGAATATTTTATTGAGTATGCCTGTTTGTTTATTAAATCTAAGATTTTACTACAATCCAGGCAACATATCTTGTCCGTGTTCCTGCCTGATCGG
>JAYVIT010000440.1:0-4552 GCA_043769965.1 Saprospiraceae bacterium | reverse complement strand
ATTGATTTTTACATGGATCCCATGGTCGGCCTAATAAGTCTATATAGGGTTCATTATCGCAAGTGATGTAATAGACATCAGCAGGGTCCGGAAATGGTAATACAATAACATCTCCTGTATCAATTGTTTTACAGCAATTTGAATCTACATAAACACAACGATACATTCCATTAGGATAATAAATACAATTTGTATCTCCTTTAGGATTTTTTAAAAACTCCCAACAAACTGCTTTAAGTTTATAATTCGGTTTGGGTTTACGTACTAGTACAGTTGCACACTGCGGTCCTTCTTGTGAACATATTGATCCACTATTTGGATTTCCGATATATGCAGTGACACAGATTACAAAATTACCTTCATCCGGAAAATCTAAACTGACAATGGTATCATTAGCTCCAACTTCATTACCATCTAAGGTCCAGACATAAGTTGGCTCGCATAGCCCCGGTTGTGAATTTACAAAAAACTTGGCATTGCATTGACCTTCGCATAATGGACCCAGGATTCGATCTGTGTCATTATTAATTTTAGGCAATGGTTGTAATGTAGGAGAAGAATCTCCTTGAGTGCTCAATGTAAAATCGCAAATATCACCATGACAACCGTCAATCCATAGGTAATACGTTTTACAAGGCTTCAAGTCAACATTAATTGTAGATACTGTATTTTGAGGAATGCATGGAACGGACCGGCAAATGACTTCGTCACCACACATGCAATCTCCCCAGATTCCATATTCCATTCCTTGTGTGGTGGTGCAACCACCAACAGTCAATGTTATGGTTGCCTTTCCTCCTCTCGATACAAATCCCCACCAACTCGTATTGTGTCCCACTCCTCCTTGTGAACATAGCGGAGAGCAAGGACTAGGAATTGTACTTGGGTTATTGCATGCATATCCATTCAGTTCATCTAATGAACACAACACAGAAGTCTCTTCACAGGTCTCTGCCATTGGTGGTGTGCATTGAGCAGTAAGCTGCACAAATGCAATTAAAAATACAAGAATACATAAAGCACAACATCTCATAAGATATAGCATACACACAAGAGCTTTGTTTATGGAATTTTGCTGCTTGATGGCGATCATTAATTTAAAAAATTAATTAATTAAAATTACAGATTTATTCAATCACACAAACCTTTCTCACCGAAGGCACTCCATCAATTTCAACCACCAAAAAATAAAATCCTTCCTGTAGTGGTGAATTAATATTCATTCGTTGCATTCCAGGTTCGACAAAAATAGTTTCATTGATAATTGACTTCCCGTAAATATCAAACCAATGATAGTTTATTGCAGTCTTTATTTCTCTGTCGATTGAAATAAAACTGGTTCCGGAGTTGGAGATTAGGTTTGGGGTGAGTAATTCAAGCGGAAATTGCGCTTCCTCGTTTGAAAAATTATTTCTGTCATCAAATATTTTTTTGGGAGAATCCGAACCAGTGGTTTTCAATTTAAAAAATTCGACACAGACTGTGTCTTTAGAAGTACAATTCATTTCATTGGCTGACCATTCAAAGCAATAAATTCCATATTGATCTACGCGAACACGCGATTTGGGATTCGTTGATTTTTCAAATATAACTTTACCCGGACCTGAAATCAATTTCCAACTACCAATCCAGCCAGGATTAGCATTTAGTTTTGCGATGACTTCTCTCTGTTTAAAATCTCTTCCCGCATTTACAACAAAATTTTCTTCACTAAATGATTCACAAAAAGCTTTAGTGCAAATCTTAAACTCTGTTCCTAAATCGACTCGAACATTTACTTCCAGGCAATAGTCTTTATTTATTCCATCAACTAAAAGATATTCATCTGAGCTAATAGTAATTTTATTAGAATCCAATAGATTATACCACCTGTAATCAAACCGGTATGCTTCCCCAACATTGCAAGAATTCAGAATTTGTATATTGGGAGAAATTTCAAATTGCTTGCCAACACATTTTATTTTCCAATCAGGTTCAAAATTCACATTAACTGCAGTTAGCACAATAGCACTATCACATTTGTAAGGATCTGTCGTTTTTGGTAAGCTAATTTCAAAATGATCTTTGCAAGGCTCATGCGCATTACCTAACATGTCAATATAATATTCATTATCACAAGTAATGAAATACACATCGGGTTTTATTGGAACATCCAATACATTATAATGACCGGTTTCTATACTGTGACAACAATTCGCATCGATAAATTCGCAATAATAAGTACCATCTGAATAATATGAACAATACTGATCACTACCCTCTCCATTTTGAATTATCTCAGAACAAACAAATCGACTTTGATTTGTCTTTTCTGGAATCTTTCGAACTTTTACAGTTGCACATACTGGACCCCATTGGTTACAAAATGATTGATTATTTACATTACCAACAACCGCAGTTACACAAATTTCAAAATCACCTTCTTCTGGAAAGTCCAACAAGACCTCATTATTGGAATAATATTTTTTTCCTTCCAGAGTCCATTCATATTGAGGTTGTCCGCCATCAGGTTGAGGATCTACAAAAAACCGCTGGCATGCACCTTTACAAACCGGCTCGATGATTCCGGAAGCCTCATTATTAATAACACCAAGTGGATACAATGTTGGAGTTCCACCACCTGATGTGTTTATAGTAAAATCACAAATATCTCCACTACATCCGTCAACAAATAAGTAATATGTCCTATTTGGTGTAAGAACAAGATCAATCGTTCTGCTAGTACCGGGCGATACACATGGAATAGACCAACAACCAATTTCTTCACCACAATAACAATCTGCCCATACACCAAACTGCATTCCTTGAGAAGAAGTGCAACCTCCTACCGTCAATGATATAGTCGCATCGTGTTTCTGATTTACAAAACCAAACCAATTGGTATTGTGACCTACACCACCTTGTGAACAAAGGGGACTACAAGGGCTTGGAATCTTGCTTGTGTTCTGACCTGAAAATCCATTCAATTCGTCGAGAGAGCAAAACATATTTACATTTTCGCAGTTCTCTGACATAAGAAACGACCTTTCATCAAATGACTCACAAAAAGTTTTGAAACAATAGATTGAGGAAGTATCAAAAATCACTTTTACAATGATATCCAAACAATATGTTTCTATAACTAAATCAACTTTTAATCTTTCTTCCATTGAAATAATGGTGTTATTTGGATCATTAGACTTATACCATCGGTATTCAAATTCATACGACTCACCAAGATTACAAGGATTGCTTAAAACTAAATTTGGATTGAGTTCGATTTTACCATCCTTGCGAAGGAATTGCCAATTGGGAATAAAGTTTGCATGAACTAAGGACAATCTTATTGAACTATCGCACGCATGAGGAATAGTACTCTGTGGTAGACTAATATCAATTTTGTCTTTGCAAGGAAAATGTTCACGTCCAAGCACATCGATTAACGGTTCATTATTGCAAGAAACGAAATAAACATCTTTAGGGGGACCCTGAATATCAAGTACAGTAAATTCAACCACAGAATCAAATTCACAGCATTCCTTATCGGATAAATGCTGCTGGTAAACTCCGGAATTAAATATTTTCTGCCCGTACCAATCATACCCAATTGGTTGTACTTGTTCAAAACAAAGAGTGCGCTTTCCAAAATAAATGAAATTAGTCGCTTTGACTTTAACTGTTGTGCATCTTGGTCCTTGCGAGGAACAGATAGAACCTCCCTTAGGATTTCCGATATACGAAGTAACACAAAGTTTGAAATCTCCTTCGTCAGGAAAATCCAATTTGAGTTCATTACGGTTATCACCGACCTCTACTCCATCAAGTGTCCATACATAAGTGGGAGCACATCCACCGGTTGAAGATGAAATAAAAAAAGGAATATTACAAGCACCAGCACAAATGGTATCGGTAAAATTATTTTGATCATCATTGATAAATCCCAAAGTATCCAATTCAGATTTACCGGAACCCGATGTATTAATAGTGAAATCGCACACATCATCAGCCCAACCATTTACAAAAAGGTAATACGTTTTGCATGGTTTAAGCTTAACATTAACCTTATCAGTCAATCCGTTATTTAGCAAAGCAATCCCTCTGCAATAGAGTTGATCCGTACAACTGCAGTCCCCCCAAATTCCCCACATCAACCCAGCATTTGATCTGCAATTATTTACTGATAAGGATATCCAGGCATCTTCCTGATCAGAAACAAAACCTATCCAATTGGTATTCTTTCCGGACCAAGTATAATTGAAGCAAAGTGGATTACAATGGCTGCCTTGCTTACTCAAATTGGCTGATACAAATCCATCTAACTCACTTAAAGAACATGCTACTTCTGCATCCTCACAATGCTCCGCCATAGTCCTGTTTGATTCATTATAATTTTCACAAAAAGTATAAATACATTCCTGACTTGTAGTATCCAGTCGAAGTGTTAACTTAAATTCGACACAGTAATTTTTGACTGTTGATGGAACCGTTATTTGTTCTTCATGAGAAAGTTCTATTTGCATTGGATCATCACGATCATACCATTTATATTGAAATTCATACGATTCACCTAAAT
>JAYVIT010000439.1:0-2664 GCA_043769965.1 Saprospiraceae bacterium | reverse complement strand
TTTCATTTACTACGGAAATGCTTCCACACGGAGTTTACTTTTATAAAATCCAAGTGGGACCTTTTTCAGAAGTCAGGAGAATGATTTTAATTCAATGATGTAAAAGACACTTCTAAAAATCAATAATTATTCTTCCTATTTGCGGTCAGCGGTCGGCGGTCAATTTAACATTTAAAATTTGAATGATATCTCAGAAAAAGTATTTTTGCAATTCATTTCAAAAATCAAAATTATGACAACAGTAAATACCTATTTAACCTTTGATGGCAATTGTGAAACTGCTTTTAATTTTTACAAATCTGTTTTCGGTGGCGAGTTCAAGTATATGGGCAGATTTAAGGACATGCCATCTATGGGAGGCAAAGAGATGCCAGCATCTGATGGAGAAAAAATCATGCACGTCTCTCTACCGGTAAGCAAAGAAACCATTTTGATGGGTAGTGATGCTTTAGAAGGATTTGGCCCACCCGTTCAAGTAGGTAATAATTTCTCCATTTCTGTAAACACTGATAACAAAGAAGAAGCCGACCAACTACACAACAGTCTTTCTGCTGGAGGAATAATAGGTATGCCAATGAATGAAACCTTTTGGGGATCTTACTTTGGGATGTGTACGGATCAATTTGGTATTAACTGGATGGTGAGTTTTGAGAAAGCTCAGCAGAAGTAGTTTTGATTTATGCTGGTTTCAACAATTGACTAAAGTCAATTGTAATTGAAAAAATGTTTTTCGAAGCATTCTTCATGCTGCTACAATTGGCTTAAGCCACGTAATTGTTTGAGGTAATTGATCTGGATTGCTTTTATGGGAGTACAATTGGCTGAAGCCAATTCAAATTTATATTGAAATTGAAAATTCTTAAGAATTGGAAAAGAATCAAAGACTTCTTGGGTTTTTTATAAAGAACAAGATCATTCTACTTTATGGTTTATCAATGGCCATGATCTTGTTTCTGCTCAAATGGCTAGAGCTGAGATTTGTCATCTTCAATCATGCCTTAGAAATTTATATTGGCGCGATTGCAGTTCTGTTTACCGCATTGGGAATATGGCTTGCATTGAAATTGACAAAACCAAAAGAGAACACAATCATCATTGAAAAGGAAATCTACTTAAGGAATTCTAGCGAGTTTATTTTAAACGAAGTTGAAATCAAAAAACTCAATCTAAGTAATCGCGAATTGGAAGTTTTACAATTAATGGCGGAAGGACATAGCAATCAGGAAATTGCCTCGAGATTATTTGTCTCTCTGAATACCATCAAGACTCATTCCTCTAATGTTTTTGAAAAAATGGATGTCAAAAGCCGGACTCAGGCAATTGACAAAGCAAAAAGGCTATCCATCATCCCATAATTGAATAGTACTTTAGTGTTATTTTTAATCGACAACCCACAATTCACCTAAAAGTATGAGTCATTTGTCTTTACAATCCCAAACCTTTGCCCCATAAATTAACGAAAAAAAAATTAAACAATGAAAAAGACTGTACTCGTATTCGGATTGATTGCCGGCTGCATCGTAAGTATTATGATGGTTCTTGGCATGGCTAAATGTTACACTGAGACGGATTATAGTAATGGTATGTGGATTGGCTATACCTCTATGATCATTGCCTTCTCTTTTGTATTTATTGGAATACAAAATTTCAGGGACAAACACAACGAGGGAAATATCACTTTCAAAAAAGCCTTTACCGTTGGACTTTGGATTACCCTGATTGCTTCCTCGATGTATGTCGTAGTTTGGATGATTGATTACCACTTTTTTATTCCTGATTTTATGGATAAATACAGCGCCCACATGATCGATCAAGCAAAATCTTCCGGTGCATCGCAAACCGAACTCGATTCACAAATAGCTGAGATGGCAAAGTATAAAGAATGGTATAAGAATCCTTTTTTTCGTAATGCTGTTGACTTATGCAGAAATACTTCCGGTGGGATTGGTTATTACCTTGATTAGTGCTTTGATTTTGAAGAGGAAAGGTATTCAATGAATTTAATTCCACTTTCGAAGTTAGCTGGAAATAAATATACCTAATGGTTTGGGTTACTTGTAATGTGAAATAATTTCCTTTTATCTTTACATTCTTAATAAATCAATAATTTTTCACTCATCACATCTTCTCACCCACACTCACACAGACACCCATGCTGAATTGGTCCCGTAGTTCAACGGATAGAATAGGAGTTTCCTAAACTCTAGATAGCAGTTCGATTCTGCTCGGGACTACAAGTTATAATCTAACCTACTGTTAGTCAATACTCTTGAATTGACCAGTTCTTTTAAAGTCACATATTATCATTCTCAATTATTAACTTTTTTCAAGCTTATTCGACAATAGAAGCAATGAATGCAATGATTCTATCAAATAATAAACCGATTGGTTGTCCTTCAAGATTTCTTCTGCGGAGAATTCACTTCTTTCATCTTATTTTAATTTTATCCAATCTGAATCCAACGATTTTGCTTTATTCTCAAGGAATCATTGAAAATATAGAACTACTAAAGAAATGCAATAACTACTCGCTCGATACTTCCAAATATCAGGATGAACTCATTGGAGAATTAACTAATAAAATAGATTCTTTGATTTTTCATATAGATTTAAAACTGGTCAATTATCTGGCGGTCAATCGTGATACATTAAGCAGAATTCATG
>JAYVIT010000438.1:0-2835 GCA_043769965.1 Saprospiraceae bacterium | reverse complement strand
ATAAAAAATATAAGACTTAAAAGACAGATGAGGCCATAAGGAGCGACATTTGGGATTAGCATTAACTTATTTGGTAAAAGTCTCATCCATCAAAAATAGAACAAATTTGATAAAAAGAATATAAACTGTCATTTATTTAAATACCTTTTCTATATTTTTATCCGGAATAATCCACATGAGCGCAACACCAACAATAAAGACTCCGGATACTATAGGATAGATAAATGAAAAGACAATAGAGAGCAGGTAGCAGATAAGAGATATTTGCCCCTTCCTATTTTGTTTCCTATGTGCGATTTCAAACTCAGCAGGATGTAGTTGATGCTTAATAACAAGACTTTGCAATATATACCAGGCCAATGCAGGCATTAAAAGGGATACAGAATAAAGTGCAACCGTGTTATTTGCAAAATGATTTTCACCCATCCATGCGGTTGAAAATGGAATCAAAGACAACCAAAACAAAAGATTCAGATTTGACCAAATAATTCCGGATGTTACTTTTGTGATGGCATGCATCAGGTGATGATGATTTCCCCAATAAATTCCCAAATAAATAAAACTCATCACGTACGAAAGAAAAACCGGCAACAATCCTTTTAGATCATTCCATTCCGAACCATGCGGAACTTTCATTTCTAACACCATAATGGTGATAATAATAGCAATTACACCATCACAAAAGGTCTCTAGTCTGGTTTTATTCATAAGTTAACAAACTTATAGTGAAAAGTGAAAAACAAATATATCCTGAACATCTTATAAGCACTTGTCACTTTCTTATTGACTGTATTTCTCATTAAGTGCTTTCACCATCTCCGGAGTAATGTCCAATGAAGGATCGCTATAAAATATATTTCCATCACGTGCGACCGAAAAAATGTATTGGTACTTTCCATTTGCATTAAATTCTTTGAGATAAGAAATAACTTTATTGTGCAAAGCTTCATTGAATTCTGCGGTCTCTGCTCCAAATTGATTGGACAAATTTTCTTTGCGTTCCATGAGTTCTCTTTCCATACCACCCAATCTTTTTTGCGCCGCTTCCATTTCTTTGCGCGTCATGTTTTCAGCATTTTGTTGCAACTTCTGAATTTCCTTTTTCAATTTCTCTTCTTTAGATTGCAATTCGATCATCATGCTTTGCTGTTTCTTTTTAAATTCTGCTTCACTGGCTTTAAAAAAAATCAATTGACTCAGTAGACTATCAGAATAAAAATAAGCAGCTGTAAATGATCCGGTCGCAGCGTTAGACTGTGACGAAGTTGTTTTATTTTGCTCGGGTTGCTTCAACTTTCTATTTTCCATAAACAAATAGACTATGGCCAAAAGCGAAACTGCATGTAATATCCAGGTTAAATTTTTCATGTATGTTGATTTATAAAATTAAAATTCTGCTGATCCGGGAAATCTTGGAAATGGAATGACATCACGGATATTTCCCATTCCTGTAACAAATAAAACCAATCGCTCAAAACCTAAACCAAAACCTGCATGAGGACAGGTTCCATATCGCCGGGTGTCAAGATACCAGGACATCTCATCGGTAGGTATGTGCATTTCATTCATTCGTCTTTCCAACCGATCAAGACGCTCCTCTCTTTGTGAACCACCAACAATTTCTCCTATTCCCGGAAATAAAATATCCATTGCTGCGACGGTTTTATTATCATCATTCTGCCGCATGTAAAATGCTTTTATTTCTTTGGGATAATTAACAAGTATAACTGGTTTTTTAAAATGCTTTTCAACTAAAAAACGCTCGTGCTCAGATTGAAGATCCGTTCCCCACTTCTCCACTGGGAATTGAAATTTTCCCTTTTTATTTGGTGTGGAATTTTTTAAAATATCTATAGCAAAAGTGTAATCAATACGTTCAAATCTATTTTCAACACAAAATTTTAATCTATCCAGCAAAGTCATTTCGCTTCTTTCAATCTGTGGTTTTTGCTTTTCTTCTTCTTGTTCGCGATCGTGTAAAAATTGCAAATCCTCTTTACAATTTTCTAACACACAATTAATCACGTATTTCAAAAGATCTTCTGCCAGATCCATGTTGTCATTCAAATCTGCAAATGCAACTTCCGGTTCTATCATCCAGAATTCTGCAAGATGTCTTGGCGTATTTGAATTTTCTGCACGAAAGGTCGGACCAAAAGTGTAAACCTGTCCCAATGCGAGAGCAGCTAACTCTGCTTCCAATTGTCCGGATACGGTAAGATTGGTAGGCTTTGAAAAGAAATCTTCTTTAAAATCGATATCGCCGGTTTCCGTCGTCGGAATTTTATTCAGATCTAAAGTGGTTACACGAAACATTTCACCCGCACCTTCTGCATCCGATCCTGTAATTATAGGTGAATGCAAATAGAAAAATCCTTTTTTGTGAAAAAATTCATGAATGGAAAATGCAAGTGCATGGCGGATTCTGAATATTGCAGAAAACGTATTTGTCCTAAAGCGTAGATGTGCAATCTGACGCAAAAATTCCATGCTGTGTTTTTTCGGCTGCAATGGATAAACGGATGCATCACAATCACCGAGCACTTCCAAAGCAGTTGCCTGCAATTCCATTTTCTGACCTGCACCTTGTGAAGCAATCAGATTTCCAAATATTTTTATAGCTGCCCCAACTGCAATTCTTTTAATCAGCGATTCATCAAATTGTGAAAAATCAACTACAACCTGCAAATTATTCAAAGTCGATCCATCATTCAAAGCCACAAAGCGATTACTCCTGAAAGCTCTTACCCATCCCATTGCCGTAAGCTGCTGCCCCGAAGGTTCCATCTGTAGTGCATCTATAATCTTAGTACGCTGCATAATTTAAATTGAATG
>JAYVIT010000437.1:0-11255 GCA_043769965.1 Saprospiraceae bacterium | reverse complement strand
GCCCGAATCCCAAACCATAGAATACAAATCCACCTGGCGGGATGAATACCTGAAATGGATCTGTGGTTTTGCAAATGCCAATGGTGGCACTATTTTTATTGGAAAGGATGATGAGGGGAAAATAGTTGGTGTTTCTGATGCCAAAAAGTTGTTGGAAGATATTCCTAATAAGGTAACAGACATTTTGGGAATTATGGTTGACGTTAATTTATATAAATCTACTAAAGGCAATTTTATTGAGATTGTCGTTGAAGCACAACCTAATCCGGTTAATTATAAAGGACAGTATCATTATCGAAGTGGGAGTACCAAACAAGAATTGAAAGGAGCCGCATTAGACAAATTCCTTTTGCAGAAAAAGGGCAAGCGATGGGATGCGGTTCCGGTGCCGAAGTTTTCGGCATCGAGCTTAAAACAAGAAACTTTTGACTTTTTCCGTAAGCGTGCATACAAAAGCCAACGGATTGAAGAAAACATATTAACAGACACCAACGAACAACTTATTGAAAACTTACAGCTCAAAGAAAATGAGTTTTTAAAACGGGCTGCTATTCTGTTGTTTCACTCCAATCCGGAAAAATATGTAACAGGTGCATACATCAAAATCGGTTACTTCGAATCGGATGTCGAATTGAAATATCAGGATGAAATTCATGGGAATCTCATTGAGCAGATTGAAAAGACTATGGATTTATTGTTTACCAAGTATATTAAAGCTGAAATCAGCTATGAAGGCATAACGAGAGTTGAAAAATATGAATACCCAAAAGAGGCGGTTCGCGAGGCTCTTTTAAATGCCGTTGCACACAAAGACTATTCAGGTGGTACTGCAATTCAGATCAGCATCTACGCGGATAAAATTATTTTTTGGAATGAAGGCCAATTACCGGAAAACTGGACCATTGAAAACCTTTTGATAAAACATCCTTCCAAGCCCTTCAACCCAGACATCGCCAATGCCCTTTTCAGAATTGGTTACATAGAATCTTGGGGACGTGGCACATTAAAATGATTAAGGAATGTGTTGAAGCGGGAATTCCGAAACCTGTCTACTATTATAATATGTCTGGCTTTTTTGTAGAGTTCAGTAGAGATATTTATAATCTTGAATACCTTAGTAAAATTGGATTGAACGAAAGACAAATTGATTCTTTGATTCATTTTAAGTCAATTGGGGAAATTATTAATTCTGAATATATGAAAAGATATAAGATAACAGATAGAACTGCCCGAAGAGATATAACTGAATTGGTTGAAAAGGAAATTCTAATAAAGGAAGGGGAAAAGAAAAGCTCAAAATATCTTTATCGCAACCGAAATGTCCGATAAATGGCGGAAATGTCCGATAAATGTCCGATAAATGGCAGAAATGTTCTATTAATGTGTCTGAGGCATAATATATTTTAATTGGTTTATAATTGGCTCAATTGACTCATATTTGGTTCAGAAGCTTTTTTCATGAATCAGTATAAGAAAGTTGACCAATAATCCTCCAGGAGTATTTTAAAACAAAAATTTTGTAAAAATTACAATTATCCAAATGCAAACTTTAAAATTACCAGATACATTCATAAGCTTTTTAGCATCTCTTCCCGAATCCGGGATGGGTTATCAAATTGTAAAAGTGATTTTGAAAAGTGGGAAAATTTTGCATAAACATAAGGTGCTCAATTCTGAATTGTTGATCCTGGATGCAAATGAAAATATATCTGCCAAAGACATTTACAAAATTGAATTGGAACAAAAATCCTCACCCTCTTTATAAGTGCCACATTTACACAGGCATTTGCGCTCATGACAGAATCTACCTAAATCAATCCGCGCAAATCCTTCCCATCCGCGCCATCCGCGTTCTTGCTTCGCAACAAAAAAAGTTTATAAAGCATTAACCCCAAATTCCTAAACGATTTCAATTGTTCTGGTGGACAAAGTTTGTCTTGCTGGTATAGAATTAAATAATAGTTCATTCCTTCCATGTACAAGTCTTTTTGTGTTGACAGTATATCCAGGACCTCTTTTGAAAAATAATACCGGATCACTTCTTCGTATTCTCCTTTGAGATTGTATTTGTCTGAATATTCTGGAAATTTTGCAAAATCAATATCATCAAATCCAAGCAAGGCAAGAAACTTGGTAAGGATATTTTCAGGCTTTTGATAAAACTGAGGTAGCGACAATTCTTTTGAATTGATAAATAATACCGTTTGTTTAAATATTTTACTTGATTTACCTGTTGAGACTACATATTCATAATCGAGTACATGATTTTCCGAATTCAACATGGACTCAGTCATGACGTTTGTAATTTTTCGGGACGCACCAAAATCAAATAATTTAAATTCACTGAGTTGTTGATGCATTCCCGTATCATTTTTATCCGTAAATTTCAAATTCAATTCAGAAGAGACACTGTGCATCTTCATGTTTCGCGTTTTGTCATTTTCAAATAATCTTCGGAGAAATCCCATTTAAATAATTTAATAGGCTATAGGGTTTATAATTGTTTATTTATAAAGCCATATTATTTTACAATAATAATTTGTATTATCAATCTAGTATTTTTTTTTACAGCCTACAGCCTATCCCGTAGGGATCCCTTCGGGACAGCCTTCCTCACAAGTCCTTCATAATTTCCTTCGCAACTTCTCCATAAGGATCCTCGCCGGTAAGTAAAGATTTAATTTTATTTAATTCTGATTTTATTCTCTTTCTTACCGTATGGTTTTTTAGTTTGACTAATTCTTCCTGTAACATTTCTGGATTGCAATCAGCTTGAATCAACTCTTGTACGATCTTTTTGTCTGCTATTAAATTGACCAGGCAAATGAATTTTACTTTTATTAATTTTTTTGCAAGCCAATACGATGCTTGATTTCCTTTGTAACAAATCACTTCTGGTACACCGAAAAGTCCAGTTTCAAGTGTAGCAGTACCTGAAGTTACAATGGCAAGTTTTGCCTGGTGTAATAAATTGTAAGTGTCATCATACACAATTTTATATCTTGCTCCAGACTGTTTGCATATGCTTTCATACAATTGCTTATGTTGTGTCATGGCCGCAATTACAATTTGATATTTACATTCCTTTTTAACTGCTTCCAAATAAATCGGAAGCATTGTTCTTATTTCCTGATTTCTGCTGCCTGGCAATACCGCTATGATGGATTGATTAGTAAGCTGATTGTTGATTCGAAATGCGGGATTGAATTTAAATTCATTGATCAGTTTAAGTAATGGATGTCCAAAGTAAAAAGAATGAATAGTGTGTTTTGAAAAGAACTCCTTTTCAAAAGGTAAAATGATAAATAACTTTTTCACTGCATCGCGAAGAATCTTTACACGTTTTTCTTTCCAGGCCCAAACTTGAGGAGCTATGTAATAATATACCGGAATCTTATTTTTAGCAGCCCAGCTTGCCATTCTCAAATTAAAACCGGGATAATCAATCAGGATCAATGCATCTGGTTTGAATTCTAAAATGGTTTTTTTAGTTTGTCTGAGCAGCTTAAGAATGGTTGGTAAATTTTTGATAACTTCACTAAAGCCCATAAAATTTACTCGCTCATATCTGACATCTAATTTTACCCCTGCAGATTCCAGATGCTGACCGCCCCAACCCCGGATCTCTATGTCTGGATTTATTTTTAAAAATTCTAAACACAACTTACCCCCGTGTAAATCTCCCGATGCTTCTCCGGAAATAATGTAAATTTTTTTGGAAGTCATCCGTTTATTAATTCCATTCCATAAAAATACATCCAGAGAAAGACATAAAGTATTGTTGGAAAAACAATTCCCCTCATTGCATCGAATAGATTCTTTTTATTAAAAATCTGGAGCGGAATAATATTACAAATTATTGCTAGCAATGCAATCGTTCGTTCACGAAAATTGCCTCCCAATCCAATCGGATTAAAAATTCCAAAAGAATCCATTTTATCATAGACCATTAACAAAATGCCATAGGATGCAAATGGCACACAAAGGCCAAACAGAATGCCGACCCAAACTTTATTGTATGATGTTAAGTTATTCATAAGTAACATTTAGAAAAGAAGCGGAAAGACAAATGCCATTTTATATTATTGATCGAAATTCATTAAAGTTAAATTATTACAATTATTTTATCTCCGGACTAAACCTTAATTTGCTTCTCTGTTTTTCTGCTTCTCAGCTTCTCCGGTTTTCTAATTCAGGATTTTACTTCAAAAAATTTATTGCCTTCAATTGCAGGATAAACCGTCAGATCATGACCGGATGGAACAATACTTATGTAACCATTTTCTAAAGCCCAAAGATCAGTATCTTCAGAAGGATTGGTTGCATGAAATTTGCCGGTAAGCCAATAATAGGGTTCATTTCTCGGATCTTTAGCTTCCATGAATTCTTCATCCCAACGACCTTCTGCTTGTTTACAAATTCTTATGCCCTTTAATTCAGCTTTTCTGAGTTTGGGAATATTGACATTTAATAAATTGCAGTTTTTAATTCCTTTCTCCAATGCTATTTGAATAATTTGTTTTACATATTCAGATGAGGCTTCGAAGTCTGCTTCAAATGAATAATCAGAAAGAGAAAATCCTATGGATGGAATATTTTCCAAAGAAGCTTCCATAGCAGCAGACATAGTTCCGGAGTATATTATATTAATCGATGCATTAGATCCATGATTTATTCCAGACAAACAAATATCTATGTTCCTGTTTTTTAATAATACATTTTTGGCAAGCTTGACACAATCTACCGGAGTTCCAGAACATTCATATGCTTCTATGCCTTGCATAGTATGGATTCTGTGTAAGCGTAAAGGTTGATTAATAGTGATTGCATGACCAGTGCCTGATTGGGGGCTATTCGGCGCAACTACCACAACTTCACCGAATTGTTCAGCAATATTGACTAAGGCCATTAATCCCGGGGCAAAGATTCCATCATCATTTGTTACTAGTATCATTTTTTTTTTCATAAACCCTACTGAATTCTGACCAAAGATAAGCCTGACTAATGAAGGGTACTTCTAAATATTCTTCTTTGATGCCAAATTGAATTTGACAAAGCAAGAAAGCGCGACGAAGAAGGCTATTTAGAGCAATAACTGACTGAGAAGCAAGGCAGTATTGCGATGTTAAATTAAATTATCGTTCAGTCTATAGTTTAGCTATGGCGCAATAGTAGAATATTTAGAAGTACCATTAACTTTACCAGAAGTTAATTCGAAGAGATGGAAGTTCAGGAAATCATAAAAGAAATACTCGGTCAACAACATAAACCAATTTATGTAATCAGTACTGAAGAATTATTTTTCATTGATAAATTGGTACAAACGATTCAAGATCAATTCTTAGCCAAAGAATTTCAGGAGTTCAACCAAAGTGTTGTTTATGCAAAAGATACTGATGCGAGATCGGTAATAGATCAGGCTAGAGAGTATCCATTTTTTGGGGATCGAAAACTCATTATTGTAAAAGAAGCCCAGGATATCACCAAACAAAAGGAAGGCCAGGATGTCAAGACCTGGGAACCCCTGATTGCATATGCCAAGCAACCACTATTAAGTACATTGCTGGTGATTTGTTTTTCAAAAAAACCAGATGGACGAACGTCCTGGGTTAAGCAAATCAAGGATTTGGGATTTTTCACAGAGATTAAACCGCTTTCTGATTATCAACTTCCGGCATTCATCAAATCGGCTATTAAAGAATTGAAAATTGAAATGGATGAAGAATGCCAGATGTTGATTATGGATTCCATCGGCAATGATCTTTCTACCATTTATAATGAACTCGAAAAATTAAAACTAAATATTCCCAAAGGGCAAAAAGTAACGAAGGATGATATCAATCGGTTTATTGGAATCAGTAAAGAGTTTAATGTATTTGAACTCCAAAAAGCCATAAATAACAAAGACCGTAAGAAAATTTACTGGATCAGCAAAAATATGGCAAAAAATTCAAAAAATAATCCGCTTATTGCAACCATTGGGGCCTTGTTCAATCATTTTCAAAAAATCTGGATTACAAAAGTTTATGGTAATGTGAATGACGATGAACTCAATAAAATTCTAAAATTGCAATTTAAAAATTTTATTAAAGATTACCGGAGCGCAGCAAATCAGTATTCGTTGGCGAGTTTGGAACAAGGTATTAGTTTGTTGAAAGAATACGATATGAAATCAAAAGGCATGTATCATCGGAGTATCAGCGAACAAGATTTGTATTTGGAATTGGCATTAAAGATAAATCAACTTTAAATCAATAAAAGTTATGAAAATAATTTCATATTCTATTGCTCTTGCATTATTAATCATCGTTCCTTTTTCATGTAAAAAGCAACAGGTTGATTTGATCAATAAAAATCTAGAAGTTTATAAAGATTATATAAGTGCATATTCTACCGGATATCATAAACGGAGTGAAGCAGTAAGAGTAGTATTCACCAGGCCCGTTATTACTTCTGAACAAGTGGATCAGGAAGTTAACTCAACACTTTATGCGATTTCTCCTTCTCTGCCAGGGAAATGTATTTGGAAAAGTATTTACATTCTTGAATTTTATCCTGATAAGAATGTACTGAAACCAAATTTTAAGTATCAAATGACACTCGATTTGAAAACAATCTTTCCGGAAATAAGTGAAGACTTGAGAAAGCCTGTTTTTGAATTTTTTTATCAGGCTGTTGAACTTGCTGTGAGCTGGAAGTTTCCCAGGCCTTCCAGGGATGGAAGTCCATCTATGTATCTCAATGGAACGATAACAGTTAATGATAATGTCGAACCAGGAAAATTATTGGAATCGATACAGACGCAAACAAATGATGTAAAAAAAATAATTCCACAACTTCAAGTATCTCCTGCAAATCCTTTTTTGTTTGATATTTTGTTAAATCCAATTCCTAGATTGAAGGAATCTTCAGAATTGACTGTGCAATGGAAAGATCAGCTTGAAGAAGAAAATAAAAATCATGAAGAAAAGATATTTCGTATTCCATCTGTAAATGAGTTTGTGGTGCAAGGAACAGATGAATCCAGAATTGCACAACGCGATCTGAGTATCTATTTCTCAAATGTTTTAGATGAAAAGCAAGACATAAGGGGATTGATAAAATTTAAAGATGATTCTACGGTATTGCAACTTGAAAAAGATGGAGATGTGATCCATGTGCATTTTTCAGATGATTGGCAGAAAAAATCTGGAATATTAGTTGTGAATCATCTGATTAAGTCCAAAGAAGGATTGAATTTACAAAATGATTACGAATATGAATTCCAGTTGGTGCAGAATCCTCCGCAAGTCCGCTTTACACATCATGGCAATATTTTACCGTATTCTAGTGATATCATACTGCCTTTTGAAGCAATAAATCTGCATACTGTAGATGTAGAAATATTTAAAACATTTACAAATAATGTTCTTTACAATATGCATTTGGGTTTTGATAATTATTATGACAGTTATAATCTGGTCAAACTGGGACGGATTATCAAACAAAAAATAATTAATTTGGATGAACTGTCTCCAGGAAATAATGCAAGAGATTGGAAACGATATGGTTTGAATTTAAATGAATTGATAGAAGCTGAGCCAGGAGCAAATTACCAGGTAAGAATAAGTTTCAGACCAGAGTACAGTGATTTTCCATGCACAGAAGGTAAGCCAGAAATTCCCGAGAATTTTTATGACGAAGAATCCGGAGATCCAAAAATCAAATCATTCTGGAGATCGTATTCGTATTATGATTATTCTGATGAAGGGAATAATGATTTCAGAAACCCTTGCAGTATTGCTTATTACACAAGTGAGCACTTTGCCAAGACCTCATTTTTTGCATCAAACATTGCGATGATTGCCAAGTCTTCGGATAATGGAGGGCAATCTATGGTAGTAGTATTTGATGTCATGGATGGATCGCCTGTTAAAAATGCGGCAGTATTATTTTATGATCAGCAATTGCAATTGTTAGCCAAAAAAGAAACGGATGGAAATGGTACAGTGGTCTGCGATATTACTGGAAAGCCATCATACATTCAGGCTAATAGCGGGAAACATTTTTCCTATTTAAAAATTGCTGAGAATAAATCTTTATCACAAAGTGAATTTGATATCAGCGGCGTAAAGATTCAGGAAGGAATCAAAGCTTCGTTATATACAGAACGAGGTGTTTGGAGACCAGGTGATACGATTTACTTAAATGCCATATTGCACCAGATAAATCAAAAAATGCCAGAGCATTTTCCTGTCGAATTAAGTGTAACAAATCCACAGCGCCAAGTCATTTATAAAACCAATCGTTCAGATCATTTAAAGGGTTTGTTTGCATTTCAAATTCCCACAAAAGAATCAGATATTACCGGAGTTTATACAGCCAAATTAAAAGTAGGCTTATCTGTTTTTGAAAAAATGCTTTTAATCGAAACAGTTAAACCCAATCGATTTAAAGTCGAATGGCCTGAAATAGCAGAATACTCACCTAAACAATTTGACAATGGTGTTCCATTAAAAGCAATGTGGCTGCATGGCGCACCTGCATCGAATGCTCATGCAATTGTGAACTTAAATTACAAAGTTATTGCACCTGATTTTAAAAAGTACAAGGATTACACATTCGTTGATCCTGAATATCAAAAGACCGAAGGCGAGCAGGAGGTTTTCAACGAATCATTGGATCAAAAAGGAGAAGCCAATATTAACCTTCCTGATTTCAAGGATTTACTTAGATCTGGTAAGTTACAAGCCACATTAATTTCTAAAATCTCAGCAGAAGATGGTGATATTTCAACAGATTATTTTGAATCTGTGATTTCTCCGTTTGATGAATATGTTGGTATTAAATTACCCGACAATCCATTTGGCAGACAAGTTGCCAAGGATGTTGATCAGGAGATACAGATTATAGTATTAAATAAAGATGGAAGTCCGGTAGCGAATAGGGAAGTGCAAGTAGAATTGTTTCACGTAAGTTACGAATGGTGGTACGAATTGAGATTATCATATCGTGGGGATTATCAACGTAGAAGTATTACAAGACGCGAAAAAAATGAAACCGTCCGTACCGATCAAAATGGAAAGGCAAAAATTACGATCAACTTACATGAGTATGATAGGTATTTCATTAAAGCTACCAATAAGTTGAATAATTATAGTACTGGAGAATATTTTTATACCGGATGGAATTACAATCAGAATAGTACGGAGTTTGTAAATATACTTTCATTTAAAACAGATAAAGAAAGTTATTCTGTTGGTGAAAAAGCGAAAATTGAATTACCCGGTGCAACCGGAGGCACTTATCTGATTAGTCTCTTAAGAGGTGACAGGTTGATTAAAAATATTAGCCTTGATGCTAAAAAAGATAAGACGCCTTATGAATTCGAGCTTACACAAGATATGGCACCCAATGTCTATGTTGATGTTTCTTTTATTCAAGGTAAGAAAGGGAAGAAGAATGACTTGCCTCTGAGATTGTATGGAGTGATACCCGTAAGCGTAATTGATGAGAACAAAAAGTTGCATCCAAAAATCAACATGAACAATCAAATACGTCCGGATGAAAAATTTTCTATCGAAGTATCTGAAGAAAGCGGAAAGGACATGGTGTACCAATTATTTATTGTTGATGAAGGCTTGTTAAATCTTACTCGCTTTAAAACACCAAATCCATATAATGACATTATGGCCAAAGAAGCATTGACCATGCTGACCTGGGATAATTTTAATGAAGTCATTGGTAATTTGGACGGCGATATAGAAAAGATTTTTAGCATCGGAGGTGATTTAAATGTGGATGAAAATCAGGAAAAAAAGAATAAGCGATTTAAACCGGTAGTATTAAAAGCCGGACCCATTGTTTTGAAAAAAGGGGTAAAGCAAAAACACGAATTCACCATTTCAAATTATATAGGTGCTGTTCGCGTGATGGTTATTGCAAATGATTACAGTGCTTTTGGTGCTGCGGATAAATCGGTTGCTGTGAAAAATGAATTGTTGACCCAAATGACTGTGCCTCGTGTATTTGCTTACAATGATGAAGTGCTTATTCCTGTAACGGTATTTGCAACAGAAGCAAGTGTGAAAGATGTTCAGGTAAAGATGGATGTAAAGGGTAAAATAAAATTATTGGAAGCGGCTAATAAAAAAATCCGTTTCGACCAACCTGGAGATCAAACTGTTTTTTTTAAAGTACAAGGGATTGGAAGCATTGGCAATGCAGAACTTATGGTGAATGCAAGCAGTGGATCTTTTACTTCAAAAAATGCTGTTTCATTGTATGTAGATAATCCGAATTCAATTACTCATGAAGTAAAAGATTATTGGATCGAACCCGGAAAAAGTATAAAAGAAATGATACCTGCATACGGTATGGAAGGTACGCGAAGTGTGCGATTGGAAGTTTCCGGTTTCCAGGGATTAAGCTTGGATAAAATGGTAGATGATTTGATTCAATATCCACATGGTTGTCTTGAACAAACGACTTCCGCTGCGTTTCCACAGGTTTACTTAACTTCTTTGGCAGAATTAAGAATCGAGAGAAAAGAGGAAATTCCACGTAATGTTCAGACAGCGATCAATAAGTTAAGAAGATTTCAGAGATCGGAAGGATCTTTTAGTTATTGGCCTGGTGGAGATCATTATTCAGATTGGGCAACTTCCTATGCTGGTCATTTTCTTATTGAGGCACGCAATGCCGGATACAGTGTTCCTGAGGATCTGATGCAAAACTGGTATAGAAGCCAACGAGCATTGTCAAACTCATTCCGGATAGAACAAAAGTCAATTTACCCGAGACCAAATCTGATGCAAGCATATCGATTATACACACTCTCTATGTATGGAAAACCGGAATGGTCCGCAATGAATCAAATGTATCAATCAAAGACCAGAGAATTCATGAGTGATGTGCTTTTATCAGGTGCATATGCTATTGGTGGCAAAACAGAAATTGCTACTAAACTTTTTTCTGGATTGGTCCCTGAGCAAAATTATTATCGGGAGCATGAATATAGTTTTGGTTCCAATACAAGAGATGAAGCAATGATCGCACAAGTGTTGGTTGCAATGAATAAAAAAAGTGAAGCAGCAAACCTTCTAAATAAATTGATCAAGCGTACAAGTAGAAATTATTATTATTCAACCCAGGAAATGGCGATGATTCTAATTGCATTGGGCAAGTTGTATGGGAATTCCAAGGATCGTAATATGAGTATTTCGTATCAGTGGAATGATACGAAACTCAGTTATGAAACAAAATCATCGGTGTAT
>JAYVIT010000436.1:0-2229 GCA_043769965.1 Saprospiraceae bacterium | reverse complement strand
AACTAATTTTGCTTTTAATGCACCCGGTTTTTACACAATCATTTTACATGCGGCAAACTGTGGTGAAGATTTTGATACTGTTCAAATACAAGTATTGCAAGCGCCAAAAGTAGATTTTGATTTGCCTGCGTTTTTATGTTTGAATGATACGGCATTTTTTAAGAATACTTCTTTGGATATAGGGAATTCAGAATGGGATTTTGGAGATCCCAACAGTCCTGTTGGGACTACTTCAAATTTAACTCATCCCTCACACAGGTTTTCCAGTCCTGGAAAATATTCCATTCGACTTACTGGATATTCAATTGCCAATAATTGTCCAACTACAATAACAAAAGATCTAATTGTCATTGGCGCACCGGATGCTAATTTTATTGCATCGACCATTTCTGGTTGTGCGCCATTATATGTTAATTTTACAAACCAGAGTATTGGAGCAACTAAATACAATTGGATATTTTCAGACAACACTTCGAATTCATTAGAGCAAAATCCGTCTCATATATTTGCAAATGCAGGAACATATAAAATAATCCTTCAGGTATTGGATACCAATCAGTGTTTTTCAGATACTGCTTTGATTACTATCACAGCCTATCCATCACCTGTTGCTGATTTTACATTTATTCAAAAAAATTATTGCCTGGGAAAGGATACCATTTCATTTATAAATAATTCTACTGGTGCAGATTCATATAACTGGAATATAGACTCTACTGTTAGTTTTGATATCAATCCTAAATATTTGCCGACGGATACTGGATTAATAAATGTCCGTCTAATAACCACTAATATTTATTTATGCAGTGATACAGTTTATGATAAAGTCAAAGTTGTACCTTCACCAAAATCCATATTTAATATTGACAAAACTAATGGATGCGAAGATTTACAAATTCACTTGACCAATCATTCAATTTTTGGAAATCAATTTGTCTGGAATTTTGGAGATCAGAATACTTCGACAATCAATTCTCCTTCGCACCTTTATAAAAATTCAGGCCAATTTATCATATCGTTAATTACTCTCGGCACAAATGGATGTCCTTCAGATACACAAAGGCAAAGCATTGATGTCTGGCCACTGCCTGATGCTGATTTTAATATTCAGAAAGATTCCCTTTGTGGAGTTCCAATGCATGTAAGATTTACAAACAACTCGGTAAGTGGTGCAAATTACAATTGGGTACTGGATGGAAATTTAATTTCCAACAACACTGGTACAGAATTTACATTTGATAAAATTGGCGAATACAAGTTATCATTAATGATACTCAGTGCTCACGGCTGTGCAGATTCCGTTGAAAAAATAATATCCATTTACGAACAACCGATTGCTGATTTTACTTTAGATAATGAAGCTTGTGAAAATACAACGATTCAACTCCATAACAATTCCAAAAATGCTAAAGAATACGAATGGTATATTGAATCCATTGGCCATTCCAATGAATTTGAGCCGAATATTACATTTAATACCGCAGGAAATTATGATATTCAATTGATTGCCACTAACAATCCAATTTGCAAAGACACTTTGCTCAAAACTGGTTTTATAAAAATTTACGAACAACCGATAGCTGACTTTAGTTATCAAGTCGATGTGGATAAAACTATTTCCGGTGATGTACAATTTACCAATCTCTCTCTAAATTACACAGATCAAAAATGGTTTTTTGGTGATGGATTGTTTACGCTGATTGATAATCCATTACATGTTTATTCTGCAAACCAGTCTATCACTGCAACACTTTATGTATATCATTTTAATTCCGGATTGTTTACCTGTGTAGATTCAATAAGCAAATCAATTGGTCCACTTTGGATCACTACTTTTTATGCACCAAATGCTATGTCGCCAGAATACGGAGATGGTGATGTTCGGTTCTTCAAACCGGTTGGACTTGGATTGGATGCTTATGAAATTTCTGTTTATTCCCCCTGGGGCGAGCGAGTTTGGTTTTCGGATGCATTAGAAAATAATTCACCATCAGAATCCTGGGATGGAAGATATAAAGGTACCATTGTACCGCAAGGTGCTTACACCTGGTTAGCGAAGCTTACATTTATTAATGGGAATAAGAAGATTGCGAAGGGGACGGTGACTGTTTTGAGGTGAGGTATAAATAATTTTACTGAATTAGGCATCTAACTTACTTTAAATATTTGAGAAACGCTAGATTCCACGGGAGAGTTCTTTTACCTAAATTTCCAAAATGGTTAAACTCT
>JAYVIT010000435.1:0-7534 GCA_043769965.1 Saprospiraceae bacterium | reverse complement strand
CTCGTGGCTTTTATATCAGCCTGGATCACAGTCAAACTTTTTTTGATCTTTGTTCAGAAGTATGGCTTTGAATATTTTGGATGGTACAGGATTGTAATTGGTTTTGTATTTTTGATTTTGATTTATTATGGTGTGATTTGAAGGGAGGAAGGGGTTCAGGTAATTAGGGGATTAGGGAGGAAAGGCGATATGAATATTTATTAAAAACAAATTAAATTTTAAAATGGTTTTTATGAAATGGTTTTATTTTAATGTTGTGTAGTTTTAAGATACACATTGAGGCACAAAAAGCAAATTTGGATTATGATTCAACATTGGCCAAAAAATATGGAGCAGATGATTATGGGATGAAATGGTATACACTCGTCTTACTAAAAACAGGTCCGGTTAAAATAGAAGACAAAAAAATTGTCGACAGCTTATTCGCAGGTCATTTGAAAAATATTGGTAGGTTAGCCGATGAAGGTAAACTTGTTGTGGCCGGACCACTTGGACAAAACGACAAGTACCGCGGCATTTTTATTTTGAATGTAGATACAATTGAAAAAGCAAATGAACTTTTACAAACCGATCCGGCAAATTCATGAAAAATTACTGGAACCTGAAATCATTCGCTGGTATGGATCAGCGGCATTACCGGAATATATTGAGTCGAGTAAAAAAGTAGGTAAATACAGTTTCTAATTTAAATTCTATATACTTTCAAATAAAATAAACCAAGATGAATTTAAAATCTGCATTTTACATTCTCATTGCAATCATCTTTTACAATTGCGATGTAAACGTAAAAACAAATTCCTCAGAATTGAATAAACAACAAGTTTTAGAAACAGAAAAAGAATTTGAAAAAATGACCGCACAAAAAGGTTGGGCAGAATCTTTTTCCCATTTTGCAGATGATAGCGCAGTATTACAAAGTGAAGAAGGAATAATAAAAGGCAAGTCTGCAATCAAAGCGCATTACTCCAATTCAAAATACAAAGATGTTAGTCTGCAATGGGATGCAGATTTTGTAGAAGTCGCTGCATCTGGTGACCTCGCATATACTTATGGGAAATATACTTTTACTGCAATGGATACTGCAGGAAAACAAATCGACAACAAAGGTATTTTTCATACCGTCTGGAAAAAACAAAAAGATGGGAGTTGGAAGTATGTTTGGGACTGAATTGAGGAAAGAGGCAAGGGATGACTGAACGATTCACGCCATGCGTGACAGACTGTGACAACAGTCTGAGTGAAGGAACCGCGAAAGCGGCTTGGAGGTGGCAAGAAGCAAGAGGCAATGAAGATTTTATTCCTTTATTAATACTTTAGTAATGGAAGATTTGTCATTTGATATTCTTATGCAATAAAGTCCAGAATGCAAATTGGTAAGGTTGGCGAAAATATTGTCATTAAAATATTCGAGGTTAATATCTACGTTTTCGCCATTAATATTGAACAAAGAGATATCTAAATGATCTGTTTTGGATTGTTTTATGAATAAATCATTAACAACAGGATTAGGATAAACCAGAATGTCATTTTCAATCCTATAATTATTCGTACGCGTTGTTGTATCATTATAAAAATAAATAGAAAATACTGAACCGCCTGGAAAACCAGAGATAACAGTATCTTGTATCGATATTGAACTAATCGATACAGGAATAATAGTTCCTGCCCAACCTGAAACATTGCATTCGCGACAACCTGCAATTCCTCCAGAAGAAGTTAATTTAGCAAATGGATTACATGTATTGCTTACACCAATTTCTGGAATTGAATAATGAAGTCCGTTTACCTTCAGATAAATTTCTTCAACATCATTTGAAATATTACTTATCCCTGAAAAATTTAACAATAATGAGTCGACTGGTGGATTGAAAGTAAATGTATATTCCCCGGTACCATGAAAGTGAGGAGAGCTTGCACCTATAAGATACGGTGAAGTTACATCTGTACAATATGTTGTGATGGTGTCTGTTGTACCTGAATGATTGACTGTAACTTCAGTTCCATTAATAATTAAGGATCCCGAGATGTGCGATATTTTGTTTGTCAAATTTTGTCCAAATATTTCAATTGCACAAAAATTAAGAATGAATAATGCCAATGTTAAAATTATCGTCTTAATTAAGTTTTCCATATTTATTGTTACTTACTATGTTTATTCTACATCTAAAAGTGCAATATCATTTGCCTTTTGCCTCCTCCAAGCCGCTTTCGCGGTTCCTTCACTCAGACTGTTGTCACAGTCTGCCCGTCTTTGACGGAATCGTTCAGTCATCTCTTGCCTCTTAATATCCCCTTCCTTGCTCTGCAATTCCAAATCCTTTCTTCAAAACTTCTCTCTGTTTGTCTTTGGACCATAGCAGCGGATTAGTGTGGTTGAAATGGAAAAATACAATTTTTGATTTTACTTCCGTTGTTTGTGTTTCGAATAGCTTCATGGTTTCAGGAACGAAAGGATGAGGGACTTCTTCCATTTTCCGGTTTGTGAGCTCATTAATTTCATAAAAGGTGGCATCGAGAAATGCATAATCAACTTCTTTTACTTTAGAAATAATGTCTTTATCCCATTTACTCCACTTATCGATGTCGGGAATAAACAAATATGATTTATTTTTTGTGTGTATTTTAAATCCAGCCGTTTCGGAATATTCATCGCGATGCGGGACCGTAAATGCCTGCACCCACATCACATCTGATAAATACATTTTGGCACCGTCCTTTAATTCACCTGGTAGTATGTTGTTTAGTTTTACCAATTGACTCCAGGGTCCGTTAGTTTCCAAAAACTGTTTCATTTGCGGCATGACATAAACCGGAATTTCTTTGGTGTTCATCACTTCTCTGCCCAATTGCATAAGACCACTATAATGCCCAATGTGAGCATGGGTTATAAAAATTCCATCTGGTAAATAATTAAATTCTTCTTTTGTTAAATTTCGAAACAACTTTAATTGCTCGCGGATATCAGGAGTCGCTTCAAATAACCACCATTTTTTTTCTACCGGATCAACCAACGCCAATGAAACGACAAATCTTTTTTTCGATTCATCCTTCCAAACTCGCGTGCAACATTCCTTTTCACAACCCAAATGTGGATAACCTCCGTCTTGTGCGATACCAAGTACAACTATGTAAGATGAACTGGATTGAGCATAAAGCGTGCTTAGAACACTTAATAATATACCAGTTACAAAAGAAATAAATTTCATAAATTTCGAAATTGAATTTTACTAAATTGCTAAATCATTCTCATACAAGCTCAATCTATTCCTGGCGGAATTTATTTCATTCTGCAAGTCTTCTATTCTTTTGAGTAAATTTAACACAGTATCAATGCCTTCTATATTAATATCCAGTTCATGATGGATTCTGATTATTTTTTCGAGCACTTTCAGATTGTCGATATGAACATATTGGGATTGCTCAATTGTACTAATTTTGATCAATCCACTTTCACTTAATTCATTGAAAAATGAAAATTCAACTTTATAATGAGAACTCAATTGATTTAAGGAAATGAAATTTTCAGTGCTCATGGCTTTCTAATTTTAACAAGTTCTGAAAATAATGCTTTCTCCTTATCGGATAGGTTTGTAGGCAGGATAATTTGATAGGTGATATACAAATCACCAAACTCACCATCCTTCTTATAAACAGGAAATCCCTTTCCTTTCAATTTTACTTTGGTGCCATTTTGTGTTTCTGGTTTTACAGTAAGCTTGACTTTACTATCAAATGTGTCCACAACCATTTCGCCACCCAGGACCGCAGTAAATAAATCCAGATCAACGGTGGCATATAGATTATCTTCATCCCGTTTAAATTTGGTTTTGTTTTCTATTGCAAATTTGATATGAAGATCTCCGTTGGGACCACCATTCTTACCTTGCCCACCATGTCCTTTTATTATTATTTCCTGGCCATCTTTTATTCCCGCAGGAATTGTTAGTCTTATACTTTTGCCGTTAACTGTTAATGTACGTTTATGTGTGGTGTAAACATCCTTTAAGTCAAGTTGCAATTCCGCATTAAAGTCCTGACCTCTGAATTTCACACTTTCCCCTCTACCTCTTGAAGAAGATCTACCAAACATGGATTCAAAAAAGTCGGAATAATCATCCTGATCAAAACTTTCTGCAGACCCATGTTGCGCATTTCTGCTGTACTGTCGTTGTTGATTCGCTTTTTCAATTTCTTCAGCATGTTTCCAATCTTCACCATACTTATCGTATTTTTTGCGATTCTCCGGATCGCTCAATACTTCATTGGCTTCATTAATTTCTTTGAATTTAGATTCTGCAATCTTGTCTTTCGGATTTAGATCCGGATGATATTTTCTCGCCAGTTTCCTGTATGCTTTTTTAATATCAGCTTCCGTTGCATTTTTATCAACTCCGAGTAATTTATAATAGTCTATGTAAGCCATCCTTTTGTTTGTCTAATATTCTCAAAACTATTTAGCGCTACTTGATAAGCAAATATACATAGAACAAAGGAAGTAAAATGCTAATACTTCAAATTTATCAATTTGGATTTAACTGTGAATTTTAATGACAACCATTAATGGACGTGATTTTAAAGACATGTTACATTTAGGTCGTTCGATACACAAAAGAATAATTACTTGTTATTTTTTTTGTATTTTTGCTATTCAAATAGACAATAATGAAAGCAATAGTAATAAAATCGAAGAGCCCATCTGAAATAAGATTTATTTCAAATTTGATGAAAAAACTGGGTGTCTCGATGAGGTTGATGGAGATGGAAGAAATAGAAGACCGGGGAATGTCCATTTTAATGAAGCAAGCAGATAGAAAAAAGAAGGTTAGTCGTGAAGTGATTATGAAAAAACTTAAGCCTTAATGAAAGTTGAGTTTTTAAGTAAATTCAATAAGGACTTGCAAAAATTGAATGTTCGTAATGTGAAAAATTCCGTCCTCCACACAATTATAATTGTAGAATCTGCAAATAGTTTATCCGAAATTCCAAACATAAAAAAACTTACTGACCATAAGTCCGCCTATCGAATTAAGATAGGTGATTACAGAATCGGCATATTTGTGGGGGGAAATGTGGTAGAGTTTGCCCGGGTTGTTCATCGGAAGGAAATCTATAAGGTCTTTCCATAGATATTAGATAGAGAATTCTGTTCTAACTCAAGGTCTCCTTCAATTTCTTTCTCAAAAAATTCATCTCATCCCGATGCGCTGCCGCTTGAATGAAATCCAAATTTTTTGCTGCAGTTTTCATTTTTTGTTCGGTTTGTTGGATGAGTTTTTCCAATTGCGATTTATTCATGTAGGCAACTAAAGGATCAGCAGCAATATTGGGTTCATCACTTTCAAAGTATGGCTTTGGTTTTGAACGCATATCGAGTATAGAACTCTTTTGCATGATCTCCTCTTTGGTTTTACTCATTGTTGTCGGAGTAATGTTGTTTTCTATATTGTATGCCATTTGCTTTGATCTTCTTCGATTGGTCTCTTCGATAGTGCGTTGCATGGAGTTTGTAATTTTATCTGCATAGAAAATTACAGTTCCATTTACATTTCGCGCAGCTCGTCCTGCTGTTTGCGTCAGCGATCTGTCATTCCGCAAAAATCCTTCTTTGTCTGCATCTAAAATTGCAACCAACGAAACTTCAGGTAGATCCAATCCTTCTCTCAACAAATTCACCCCAACCAACACATCAAAATCACCCAAGCGCAGATCTCTTAAAATTTCGACACGTTCCATAGTTTCAATTTCAGAATGTATGTATTTACACCGGATATTTAAACCCTGCAAATATTTACTCAGCTCTTCTGCCATGCGTTTGGTAAGTGTTGTTACCAAAACCCGTTCATCAGACTTTTTCCGTTTTTGAATTTCTTCGAGCAAATCATCGATCTGGTTTATGGAAGGACGAATTTCAATCGGAGGATCTAACAATCCTGTCGGTCTTACAACTTGTTCGACAAACATTCCATCGGTTTGTGTCAATTCATAATCTGCAGGAGTGGCACTTACAAAAACTACTTGATGAACTTGCTGCTCAAATTCATCAAAGTTCAATGGTCTATTGTCCAATGCAGAAGGTAAACGAAATCCAAATTGTACGAGATTTTGTTTGCGCGATCTATCACCACCCCACATGCCTCTGATTTGTGGAATCGTCACATGACTCTCATCGATCACCAATAAATAATCATCCGGAAAATAATCGAGCAAGCAAAATGGTCTAGTGCCTGGTTTCCGCCCGTCAAAAAATCTTGAGTAGTTTTCGATACCACTGCAGTAACCAAGTTCGCGAATCATTTCCAAATCAAATTGCGTTCGCTCCATCACGCGCTTTGCTTCGATGTATTTATTTTCTGATTCAAAATATTTTTTGTGTTCAAACAATTCATCTTCTATTGAGCGAATAACTTGTTTCAATCTTTCTTTTGGTGCTACATATAAGTTTGCAGGAAAAATTGCAGCGAAGTCCATACCGATGATTCGCTTTCCGCTACTCAATTCAATTTGATCAATGTTTTCAATTTCATCGCCTAAAAAATGAATGCGATAACCATAATCCGCATATGGCAGATGAATATCAACCGTATCGCCTTTAACTCTGAATTGTCCTCTGGATAATTCTCCTTCTGTTCGATTGTATAAACTATCCACTAGCTTAAACAAGAATCCATTCCGAGACATGATTTGTCCTTTTTGCAGACGGATGATTCCAGTTTTATAATCTTCCGGATTGCCCATACCAAAAATGCAAGAGACCGTGGCGACGATAATGATATCTCGTCTGCCAGATAATAATGAAGATGTAGCTTTCAACCGGAGCTTGTCAACCTCTTCATTGATTTGCAAATCCTTCTCGATATAAGTATCTGAAACCGAGATATAAGCTTCCGGTTGATAATAATCATAGTACGAAACAAAATATTCCACTGCATTATCCGGAAAAAATTCTTTGAATTCTCCGTACAATTGCGCCGTCAAAGTTTTATTGTGCGTCATCACCAAAGTAGGCTTGTTGACCTGGGCAATGACATTGGCCATGGTAAAGGTTTTACCCGAACCAGTTACTCCAAGCAAAACTTGTGCATGCTCTCCGCTGTTAATACCGTCTACCAACTGTTTGATGGCTTGTGGTTGATCTCCAGTGGGTTGATATGTTGATTCCAGTTTAAATTGCATATAAAAGGCAAAAATAATTCATTCGGGTGCAAACCATAAAACTTAATTACAAACACAGCGGCAGCGGTCCGGTTGTCATTATTTTACATGGATTGTTTGGGAGTCTTGACAATTGGCAATCCATGGCCAAAATGCTTTCGGACCATTTTAGTGTTTATTGTTTGGATTTGCGGAATCATGGAAAATCTCCACATACAGAAGAATTTTTAATTCCGTTGATGGCTGAAGATGTCATGCAATTTATAAATGATCATCATTTAGAAGTTGTGAATATAATTGGTCATAGTATGGGCGGTAAAGTAGCGCTGGAAATGTTGAATACAAAAAACAATTTAATTGATAAAACCATAGTACTCGACAT
>JAYVIT010000434.1:0-3266 GCA_043769965.1 Saprospiraceae bacterium | reverse complement strand
AAATCATTATCGCTGCAAAAAGAGCAATTGGATAAACTTGAAACGGATATTTCGATTGATCCGGAACCAGTATCTGCTACAGAAAAAGACCGTTCAGCTTATACGAGTAAAATAGCTACAGTGATTGGAGGTGCAATGGGCTATCTGATTTTTTTTATAATTTTTCTTTATGGCGCTTCTGTGATGAGATCCGTAGCAGATGAAAAAGTAAACCGCGTAGTTGAAATTATTATTTCTTCAGCAAGGCCAATAGAATTAATGTTAGGTAAAGTAATCGGTGTTGGATTGGTGGGATTGACTCAAATTTTAATCTGGCTAATACTCATACCGATTATTTATGTCATAGGCATCTCTATTGCCGGAATTGATATGGATCAGTTGCAACAAGTAAGTCAAACCATGTCTCAACAACAGCCCGTCAAAACTGATGAATTGGTAAACATTATCCGTGAAATTGGAACATTAAACTGGTGGAAGATTGCAAGTTTGTTTGTTCTGTATTTTATAGGTGGTTATTTTATTTATGCTTCTTTATTTGCAGCGATTGGCGCTGCAACTGGAGACGATATCAATGATGCACAATCCTTAACTATTTTTGTTACTATTCCAATTTTGATTGGTTTTTATATCATGATGCAGGCAATACGCTTGCCTGATAGTTCTCTTGCCGTCTTTGCATCTCTATTTCCTTTATTTAGTCCAATTGTCATGCCGGGATTACTTGCATTTGACCCACCATGGTGGCAGATAATGGCTTCACTTATTCTCTTATTTTTATTCTCATACTTTATGATTTGGTTTGCAGGAAGAATTTACCGTACCGGAATTCTGATGTATGGTAAAAAAGCAAGCATCAAAGAAATTGCAAGATGGATTTGGAAAGGTTGATATGAGCTGGGAACTAAGTTCCAACAGTACTGTTGGGATAAGATCTGAGATAGCAGATGTATTTTGTGGGTGAATAATAATAAAAAATTAATTGATAATTGGAACGCTGATTTAATGGAAATTAGTTTTTTCCTAAATCCTAAATCCTAATTTCCCAAATAGTCATCAACACAAAACATGAAGATTTCCGGATTTACATTCATGCGCAATACAAGCAGTTTGTATTACCCATTTGTAGAATCCATCAAATCCATTTTACCTATAGTCGACGAATTTGTGATTGCAATGGGAGATAATAATCCGGATGATCAGACGGAATCCATGGTTCGAAATATTAATTCGAATAAAATAAAAATCTTATCAACAAAATGGGATTTAGAGAAATATTTGAACGGTACTATCTACGCACAACAAACTGACCTTGCAAGAAAATCTTGTAAGGGTGACTGGTTGTTTTATTTGCAATCTGATGAAGTGTTGCACGAAAAGTATCTGGATAGTGTTTATGGTATTTGTAAAAAATATTTGGATCAAGAAAAGGTGGAAGGATTGTTATTTAATTACAAACATTTTTGGGGAGATTACAATCACTACATGAAGTCACATGTATGGTATCCAAAAGAGATTAGAATTATAAGAAACCATGTTGATATTCACTCTTATGGAGATGCACAATCTTTTAAAATGATAAAGGACTTTGACGGAATTAATTACAGGACGAAGTTAAATGCAAGAAGACTAAATGTAAAAGAAGTAGATGTTTGTATCTATCATTATGGATGGGTACGGCCTCCAGGAATGATGCTATCCAAGGATAAGCAAATGGCAAGTTATTATTTTGACATGACTAAAGTTGAAAGGATCTACCAGAATAGGGAATCCCTTTTTGATTATGGAAATTTAAGTAAAATTCCAGTCTTCAATGAATCGCATCCTGAGGTTATGAAAAAGTTTATGGATAGATTCGATTGGATAAATGAACTTCATTACGATAAAGAGTATAAACCTAATCGCAAATCATTGAAGCATGAAAGATGGAAATACAGAATCTTAAGTTGGATTGAACAAAACCTCTGTAATGGCCGACTACTTTTTGGATATAAAAACTGGAAGGTGTTAAAATGAATTGTATTCTATGTGATCTATCTGCCTATGTGGTTAATAATTATTCATACCACATAGACACATAGTTCACATAGGTTAATATTTGATTTCTACAATAGAACTAACCGGTCTCGATTGACAAGTCAGAATATATCCATCCGCAATTTCTTCTGGTTCTAATGCTAAAGCAAGATCCATTTTTACTTCGCCCTGAATAATTTTTGCCATACAAGTAGAACAAGCACCGCTTGAACAGGAATAGGGTGGATCAAGTTTGGCGTCTAATAAAAAATCTAAAATTTTCTTGTTTCCAGGCATTTTAAATTCGTGTCGTTTATCATTCAAATGAACTATCAATGTAGCTTCTGCAATAGAACTACTTGGAGTTACTGGTTCAACATGAACGGGAGCTGTAAAATATTCTGCATGAATAGATTTTGGATCGATGTTTAATTTAATTAAACTATTTTTTGTGCATTCAATCAGATCACCAGGTCCGCAGATGTAATATGAAGGTTCAAGATTTTTTGCAGGATAATTTTCAAGAAACCGATTGATCATGGACTCATCAATTCTTCCTTTCCATCCAGCCCATGTATCATTTGATTTTGACAAAAATGACAATCCTTTACTTTTGATTTTCGAAAGGGTATAATGTAGATGAAGTTGGCCTTCAAATTTAATTGCAAGAGATTCCAACTTTTTATGGAATATGATATTTTCTTCATTACGGCTTCCATACAATAAGTGAATATTCGACTTAGGTTCGTTTTCCAACAGTGATTGAATCATCGAAAATATTGGAGTGATTCCACTTCCTGCTGCAAAGAAAAAATAGTGTAGGCGTTTGTCGGCAGATGGATGGATATTAAAATGTCCCTCAGGCTTAGATATCTCGATCTTGTTTCCAGGTTTCAAGTGGTCAACCAAATGATTTGAAACCAAACCTTTTGCAACTTTTTTTACAGTAACTTTTAAAATCTTTTCATGTTGCGCTGAACAAATGGAATATGACCTTCTGTATTCCTTAAAATTTACAAAGACTTTTAGAGTTAAATGTTGTCCTGGGATGAAATGCAAAAATTCTTCCGGAGTTTCTGCGGGATCAAAACAAATGGTTATCACATCTTTTGTTTCGCGAATAACTTCTAGTATCGGGACTGGTTTAAATTGCATTATCTAAATGTATCAAAAATGAATTGGTTTAAAGATCTTGATCTCTATTAATATATCGAGAGTTTATTTTTTACTCAACAGGTCCCTGATTTCAGTCA
>JAYVIT010000433.1:0-4920 GCA_043769965.1 Saprospiraceae bacterium | reverse complement strand
GAAACGGTTCGTGAAATAGATGTAGAACCTCAATATGAAAACCAGATCACTAAAGTTCTTGAGAAAGCTGGTGGCATGGCTAATTGGGAAGAGATCGATTGTAAACTCACTGACTTTAATGTGCTTCCGATTTTTTATGAATTAAACAGTGCAAGACTTACAGCGGATTCAAGAGATATCATCAATCAGAAATTATTCAAATTGATGAATGAAAAACCAAATATCAGAATTGAAATAAATTCACATACGGATTCCCGCGATTCTGATGAATACAATATGGATCTTTCTCAACGTCGTGCTCAATCCGTTGTGGATTATCTGGTATCAAAAGGAATTAAAAGTAATCGCCTGATAGCAAGAGGTTATGGAGAAACCAGATTAAAAGAACCCTGTCCAAATGGTGCTGATTGCACAGAAGATCAACACGCGAAGAATAGAAGGACGGAGTTTAGGGTACTGACGAATTAAAGAAAGTTGGCAAGAAGCAAGAAGCAAGAAGCAAAAATGCAAAATACAATATGCAATTGGCAATAAGCAATTGGTCCCTAAAGCCTTAGGGTGCACTTAGCAAATTGCAAGCAGCAAGAGTAATTTTATAATTAAAAAAGTAATTTAATCTGATTGCATTTAACCCGCTTAACCGATTAACTGTTTAGCCACTTCTCCGTTTCTCTGTTTGTCAAAAACTGCCAACTGCTCCAGAAAGCTTTCGGGACCAACTGATTTCTGGCAGCATTTTTGTATTTGTCTTGGGTTGCTCTTTGCAGCAGTTTGCTAAAATTCAAGCAAATGAAACTTAAACTGACCATCTTCATCCTTTTCCAGTGGACCTTTGGAATAAGCCAGACCCCGCGTTTAGTGATTCCAATAGGACATACATCTGGAATTACTTCCGTATGCTTTTCAGGTAATGGAAAGAGAATTCTGACCGGAAGCCGTGACTTTAGTGCTAAAGTCTGGGATCTGTCTGCACACGAGATTCAAACTTTCAAACTCGATAATGAAGTTCAGGCAGTTGCTTTTTCGCCAGGTGCAGATTCCATACTTACAGGAAGCACCGATGGAAAAGTCAAACTTTGGACGATGAATGGAGAGTTACTCAAAACTCTTACAGGACATAAAAAATACATTACTTCAGTTGCATTTTCACCAGATGGAAAAACCATGTTGACTGGAAGTGATGATGCAACTGCTAAATTATGGGATGCTAAAGGAAAATTAATTTCAACATATAATCATACAAAGTCTGTCACCTCAGTTGCTTTTTCAAATGATGGTAAATCAATACTGACGGGTAGTGAAGACAAGACAGCTGTATTATGGAATTTGGCAGGTGCAAAACTTCAAACTTTTGCCGGACATAAAGGTGGGGTGATGAATGTTCGATTATCCAATGATGGAAAATATGTGTTGACGGGAAGTTCAGATCGTACAGCCATGCTTTGGAATAGGAAGACCGGTGTGAAGATTAAAGTAATAAATCATAAAGATAAAATTTTAGCCTGCGATTTTGCGCCTGACAATCAAAAATTCGCTTCGGCTAGTTTTGACGGTAATGTAAAAATCTATAGTGTCGATGGAAAAGAATTGAATTCGTTTAAAGCACACGAATGGGGTCTTAGTGCCATTAGCTTTGCGCCCGGCAGTCAATCTATTGTTACAACTTGCGAAGATGCTACCATTATGCAATGGGATCTGAAAGGAAATAAAATTCAAAATTTTCAGGGACATGCTAAGGTTATTTCAGCATTGAGTTTTTCGCCTGATGGCAATTCAATATTATCTGCATGCCGGGATAATACTGCAAGATATTGGGACATCATCAATAATAAATATCATCATCTGAAAGGCCATCAATCTGTGATCACTTCAGTGGCTTGTTCACCTGATGGAAATACTATACTAACAGGCAGTGAAGATAAAACAGCAAAACTCTGGGATAGAAATGGCAAAGTATTGCAAATATTTAAACTTGCCGGAAAAGTAACATCGGTTTCATATTCAATAGATGGAAAATTAATTCTCGCCGGATGCTTTGACGGATGTACCAAAGTATGGGAAACTTCTGGTAAAGAAGTCATCATGCTAAAACAAGTAGAGAAAATAACTACAGCCGCATTCTCTCCTGACGGTAAAATGATTGCAACTGCAAGTGTTGAGGGCATCATCAGGATTTTCGACTTAACCGGAAAAAATAGTAAATCCTTCTTTGTGATGTCTCAAATCAATAGTATGGTCTATTCATCTGATGGAAAAACTATTATTACAGGCGCCTTTAATGGACTTACAAAAGTATGGGATGCAATTACTGGTGAAGCTATACAAACACTTGGCACGCCAGGGGAAGAAATTTATTCTGTTGCCGCTTCAAAAGATGGAAAATGGATTGCAACAGGACGTAATGATGGATTGGTTATTTTATGGAATCCAATTACTCAAAGTTCAAAGGAATTACATGGCCATTCCACAAAAGTTACTTCAGTTTATTTTTCACCGGACAGTAAGATTCTTGCTTCAGGAAGTGTTGATGGTACAATCAGACTTTGGGATATCACAACTGCAAAAGAAATTTTGAATATGGTTTCATTAGATTCAATTGACTGGGCAGTTAAAAATCCTACAGGTCTGTTTGATGCTTCTACCGGATCGATTGAACGTGCGAGTTTTTATTATTTAGTTGGATTGGAAGTGGTAGGATTGGATCAATTGAAAGAACGATATTATGAACCAGGTTTATTAGGTACAACACTTGGTATTACAAAATCAGATTCTAAAGATGTTTCTACTTTATCTTCAGTGGCACTTTATCCGGAATTGGATGCAAGAATTGTAGATCAGGAATTGAATGTGAATTTGAAAGTTCGAAATGGTGGAATGGGAAAGTTGAGTTTATTTATCAATAATAAAGAAGTAGCAGAGGATGCAAATCCCGAACGAAAGCAATCAGTGAAGATTGATCTCAATGCTTATCAAAAATATTTTTCCGGAGATAGTAATAAAGTATCATTGATGGTTTACAATTCTGGTGGATGGTTAAAAAGTCAATCGTATGATTTGCCACTTTACAATTATTCCGGAAGTAAAGGTGGCAATGGATCAGGAGATCAATCTGCCCCAGTGATATTCAAGGGCAAACCGAGTTTATTTGCAGTGATCGTCGGTACTTCAGATTATAGTGGAGATAAATTAGATCTCAAATTTCCGGATCTTGATGCGAAAGCGATTGCGAATGGAATTGAACTTGCAGGAAAACGTTTGTTTGAGAATCGTGTTTTTATAAAATTATTATCTACTGCTGGTAAAACACCGGATGCGATTTCATCAAAAAAGAATATTGAAAATATATTTAAAGACATTTCAACTAAAGCAACACCCGGAGATGTTTTGCTGGTGTATTTTTCAGGACACGGTATGACCTATGGTGAAGCCGAAAAAGGACAGTTTTATTATTTGACAAAAGATATCTCAAGTGAAGATCTAAGTGATCCGGATATTCGAAAAAATTATACGGTGTCATCTGATGATTTGACGAAATGGCTAACTGCAATTCCTGCTCAAAAGCAAGTCATGATTTTTGATGCCTGCCATTCTGGTAAGGTCGTTGAATCTTTAGAAAGCATAGGCGCAAGAGATTTAAGTCCATCGCAGATCAGAGCTCTCGATCGAATGAAAGACAGGACTGGAATGTTTATACTTACAGGAAGTGCTGCCGATAAAGTAAGTTTTGAAGCAAGTCAATTCGGACAAGGACTATTAACGTATAGTTTATTACAAGGAATGAGTGGTCTTGCACTTACAGAAGATAAACGCGTAGATGTTGCTACACTATTCAATTATGCACGTGATAAAGTTCCTGAACTGGCAAAAGGGATTAATAAAATTCAGATCCCTGTTGTGGCATTTCCAAAAGGAGGCGGCAGTTTCGATATCGGTATAGTAGATGCTTCGGTTAAAATTACACTGGCACAACCAAAACCTGTTTTTATACGCAACACATTTCAGAATGAAGAAACCTTTGCAGATGAAATTGGAATCACCGATGCATTGTCTGATTATTTTCGAACCATAACTGCAAAAGGTGCGGAAGCAGAAATGATTTATGTAGATGTCAATGAATATCAAAATGCATATTCTTTAAAAGGATTATACAATGTCAAAGGAGCGGCGATTACTTTGCGTGGTAAATTGTACAAGGATAAAATTTCGTTGGGAGAGTTTCAAGCGAGTGGTGATAAGAATGCTTTGCCAGATTTGATTGATGCTATTTTTGAAAAAGTAAATCCATTGATAAATTAAGGTAATAGGCAATAAGCAATAAACAATAAGCAATAAGCAATAAGCAATTGGCAATAGGCATAAGGAGGAAGAATATGAATGAAAGAATTTGCCAAAGGCATCCCTGCCTGTCCGGTCAGGCGGGCCTTTGGGAAAAGAATGAAAAATTAAGGATTGAAATAAGTAACAATTCAACAATTTATCAATTTAACAATTTAATCCCGTAGGGATCCCTACGGGACAATTTAGCAATATAACAATTCAACAATTTAACAATCAAGCAATTTTAAACCATCGTCTTCCAGTCACCAGTCCATAAAGCCTGCAAGAAGATATATTTATTGAAAAAATTGATAACTTTACAATGCGTTTGATTATATAACTTTTATTTGAGCTAAGTCATGATTAAAATATTGTCTGTAATAATAATTTGTGTTGCTGTCGTAGTTATTGGAATTAGTCAAAACAGAAGTTTCGGCACCTTGCCATTGGTTACTAAACCTAAAGCCAAAAGATCTGCTACAAGTGAGCCATTAATGGAAGATTCTCCAAAATATCAAAGGGCATTAAAAGTATTTAACAGGTTGGTTGAAGCACGTGGGGATATGAGGTATCCGGTACCTTCATTCATCATGTCAAAATCAG
>JAYVIT010000432.1:0-5429 GCA_043769965.1 Saprospiraceae bacterium | reverse complement strand
TTGCCCAATGGCGGACCATGCCTGATTATGGGCAATATCATTCAACAAAGTAAATTCTCAGACAACAACAGCATTATTTCCTATGCACGCGAAGGACTTTCAAATCCAGGACCACATAATTTTTATTTCATAAACAATACGGTGGTGAATGAAGAAGACAAAGGAATAGCATTAAATATCCAATCCAACACCGATACGGTTTTCAGTGCCAATAATATTTTTGCCGGACCAATGAGCATTCTGGTTGGAATTCCTAAAGTTTATTTGAATTTGAATAATGTGATGAATGCAGAAGTATCGCAGATACATTTTGCATCCACATCTACTTATGATTATCTTCTCACCAATCAATCACCAGGTATTGATAGTGCAATTATTCTCAATCAAGATTATCTTGGGTATTTATTAAAACCCAATAAAGAATATCAGCATCCAATGAATTGGAAGACCAGATTCGATGATCAGCATCCTGATATCAGTGCTCATGAATTACAACAACTTACCAAAAGCAAGAATATTCTAAACAATGACCTTGGAGCCTATTATGATGCATCAACCAGGACTATAGTTCTGTTGAATACTTCTGGAAATGAAAATCACTCAAAGCTTGAATTAAAAATCTATAATGCAGAAGGTAAAAAGGTCATATCCAAAAAAGTGGATCGCACGAATGAATTGAGCCTTACCGGACTACATTCTGGCATATACTTTTTTACTATTTCCGGGCTCCAAAAACTTCTTTCCAGCTCATTTGTTTTAACTGACTAAATTTGCGGCTTTATTCGTTTGTTTTACTCTTTACAATAAATCATTCATTTCCGCAATATGCGGTATTAATTTTATTCCCATGAAAACTTTAATCCTCTGTACAATGATGTTTAGTCTTATGGCTGGTGTTCATGCACAAAAAGCAGGAAAGCAGCTTCCCCCTATGATTGATCGTGAGTTATTCTTCGGAGATCCCGAGATTTCTGGTGGTCAACTTTCACCGGATGGCAAATACATGAGTTTCATTAAGCCTTTTAATGGAACCCGCAATATCTGGGTCAAAAAAACGGATGCCGGATTTGAAACTGCAAAGCCTTTAACAGCTGATGAGAAAAGACCGATTTCCAACTATTTCTGGTCTCGCAATGGCAAGTTCATACTTTATGTTCAGGATAAAGATGGCAATGAAAATTACCAGGTATATGCAGTCAATCCTTTGGAAAAACCAGAAGAAGGCAAAGAAGTACCCAATTCGAGAAATCTCACCAATAAAGAAAAAGCTCGTGCATATATTTATTCGGTTCCAAAAACATTACCTGATGTAATGTATATCGGCTTAAATGACCGCGATGCTTCATGGCATGATTTGTACGAAATGAAAATTTCTACAGGAGAACAAAAATTGCTTCGCAAAAATACAGATCGCATTACCGGATGGGTATTCGACAGAAGAGATAAGCTCAGATTGGCTGAACGCACAAATGCAGATGGTTCAACTGATATTTTGCGTGTCGATCCAAAAGGTTTTGTAAAAATTTATTCCTGTGGTCCGCTGGAGTCTGCTTATTGTATAAACTTTCACGAAGATGGACAAAGGGTATATATCATTACAAATAAAGGAGAGAAAGTCAATTTGACACAACTGATTCTATTGAATATTACTAATCAAAAAGAAGAATTAGTGGAAACAGATCCCAAGAAAAAAGTGGATTTAGGAAGTGTGTCATTTTCCGATCTTGACAATCACATGATCGCAACGTATTATGATGATGAAAAGATGAGAATATACTGGAAAGACAAAAATTTTGAAGATGAGTATAAGACATTGCGCAAATCATTTAATGGTTTGGAAGTATCGTTCAATTCTTCCACCAAGGATGAAAAGAAATGGTTGATTGCAGTGTATAGTGATACCGATAATGGCTCTGTGTATTCATATGACAGGACAACAAAAAAAACAAAATTCCAATACAGACCAAGACCGAAACTAACCAATACTGACTTAGCGCCAATGAAACCCATTAGCTATAAATCATCTGATGGATTGGTAATACCTGCATACCTGACATTGCCTAAAGGAATTCCTTCAAAGAATTTACCATTGATAGTTAATCCACATGGAGGTCCCTGGGCAAAGGATTCATGGGGCTATGATGCATATGCACAGTTTCTTGCAAATCGCGGTTATGCTGTATTGCAAATGAATTTCAGAGGTTCAACAGGTTATGGCAAAAAGTTTCTTGATGCAGGAAACCGTCAATGGGGAGATAAAATGCAGGACGATATTACCTGGGGTGTAAAGCATCTCATATCAAAAGGAATCGTTGATGCAAACCGCGTTGGAATTATGGGTGGATCATATGGAGGTTATGCTACACTTGCTGGTGTCACTTTTACGCCTGACTTATATGCTTGTGCTATTTCGATTGTTGGTCCTTCCAGTTTATTGACTTTGCTCGCATCGATTCCACCATATTGGGAAGCAGGTAGAAAAATATTTCATTTGAGAATGGGTGATCCTACAAATCCGGAAGGTGCAGCCCAATTAAAAAGACAATCTCCCTTGTTCAGCATTGATAAAATTAAAACGCCATTGATGATTGTGCAAGGTGCGAATGACCCACGCGTCAAAAAAGCGGAATCCGATCAGATTGTATATGCAATGCATCAGGCAAAAATTCCAGTACAATATATTCTTGCTCCTGATGAGGGACATGGATTTGCAAGACCGATTAATAATATGTCATTTCTTGCAGCTGCAGAGAAGTTTTTCGCAGAACATTTGATGGGTCGCTATCAGGAATCAATGACTCAAGAACAAAAGAAGAGACTCAAAGAAATCACGGTCGATCCTGCAAAAGTTACTCTGCCAAAAATTGTAGAAATAAATGAAGAGGAAATGCACAAAGACAGTGCGATGGAGATTAATCTGATGTCCGGTAAATTTACTTACAATGTAAATCTGGATATGATGGGACAAGAAATGGATTTCGATCAGGTCTTGACGATTGCAGATTCCGGTACTACCTGGAAGATTATCGAAGAAACAAAAATGCCAATGGGTGAAATGATTGATAAGGTTACATTGAGCAAAGAAAACTTATCACCAATCAAACGAATGGTTGACCAGGGACCTGTTGTCATCGAACTCAATTATGAAGAGAAAGAAGTCAATGGTCGAATGAATATGAGTGGAGAGAAAACTCCGGTTAGTATTACCACAACCGGATTTTGCAAAGCAGAAGGACCAGGTGCTTTTTTTGTGATAGCTACTCTGCCGCTTGCTGATGGGTACAAAACAATTTTGAGAAATATAGATCTCACAATGATGGCGGAAAAATTTTATGCGCTTGAAGTTGTGGGTTCAGAAATTGTAAAAAATAAATCCTGTTACAAACTGAAAATGGTTCCTGCCAATGGAGATGCCGGAGAAATTTTTGTTTGGATTACAAAAGACGATCATCCGATGCCTATAAAATATGAAATGACAATACCTGAGATGAATGGGGCGGTGATGCGAGGGGAGTTGAAGTAAGAAATTAAAAATTAAGAATTAATAATTAAAAATGACATGAATTCAAGACATGTCATTTTTAATTATTAATAGACTCATTAGAGGCGAAAATTTATATCATAGGTACGAAATTAGGTTAAGAATCAACAACCAGAGCATCTTTTAATTTAGTTAAAATCATTTAATCATTTGTATCTTCTACAAAAGAAGTTTATCTTCGTTATAAGTAGCATTATTTTTTACTGTCATTAACTTGATCCGTTATGAAAAAAATAAAATACACAATTGCTTGTACCCTGGTACTGAGTGTTATTTTCCAGCATTCCATGATAGGACAATCACAATTAAAGGCCGTCCACGAATGGGGCACTTTCACTACAGTTCAAAATTCAGCTGGACTGCGATTGTCAGGTTTAGGTGGAGAGAAATTACCAGCTTTTGTCTATGACCTGGGATTGAATTCAAAGAACAATATTGAGTTGAAAAATGTGGAAGTGCAGATGGAGACGCCCGTACTTTATTTTTATGCGGACAAACAAATGAATGCAACTATTGATGTAAAATTTAAAAATGGAATTATCAATCAGTGGTATCCGGATCGGAGTTCAGGTCAATCCATCGTTCCATTCTCAGTTGTAGATTTAGCTGTTCCATCTGAGGGATTTAATAAATGGGAAATTACAATATTGGATCCAACTGCTACACCAAAATTAATAGATGATTGGACTATTGTGAACCATGAATACGTGGCTCCGCGTTGGACAAGTTCAAATCACATCAAAGGACAAACGGAAGAATATGAAAAATTTATTTTCTATCGTGGTCTTGCCAATTTTGAAACACCACTTCGAGTAGAATTCAATCAAAAAAATAATCTTGTTATTCATAATCAATTCAATTCTCCGCTTAGTTATGTTTTGGTGTATGATAATTCACCGGATCGTCAACCAACAATTTGGTGGAGTGGTAGCATGAAGGCTGATGAAAAGAAAGTAATCGCAAACCCTATAAAAGATTCAGAGTTTAATGATGTATTCAATGAAATTTATCATTTCAGAGATGAGATGGTAAAATCCGGATTAAACCAGGATGAAGCAGATGCTATGTTGAATACCTGGTTCGAAGGATATTTTGTGGATATCACAGATGTGGAAGGACTTCGCGTATTTTGGATTACTCCGAAATCTTATATCGATGAAATATTACCATTGATTATTGCACCAACTCCACTTTCAACCAAACGCGTCTTTGTTGGACGTAGCGAAGTATTGAAAAAGGAATTTGAGAAAGAATTAGCAGGGCTTACCGAGGATGAAATTGAAAACAAATATAAGGATCACCGCTATAGAAATGTATTTAAGGATTCAAAGAAAAAAGGATTGCCAACGCAATGGACAGATTATAATGAAAATGTTGTTTCGTCTGTAAACAATAAAAACAAATCACCTTTGACTTTGAAATTAATGCCGAATCCTATTGCGGATGCATTCATCATTCAATATCGTTCTGACGAAATTGCAGAGCTGCAAGTCTCCATCGTTGATCTAAGCGGACATGTTCTTCGTCAATGGAAAGAAAATCCAAATGAATTGATCTTTAAGAAAAGTTATTCGTTGAAAGATTTGCAAAGTGGAGCTTACATTTTGCAGACGTCTCAAAAGGGCAGAGTAAATTCATTAAAATTTATTAAGAATTAGAAATTCAAATGTTCGATTCAAAATAGTTGCAAGTTGCAAACTTGCAACAACTCATCAAGGTGCATATCTTTTACAAACTATGCAAAATGAGAGGGTAAATTCTTTGAAATTTATCAAACAATAATTATTATTAATTAGTCTCTGCATTAAAACTCTGAAATCCAATAATCACAAGGGTTTGTGTTAATAAATTGGTCTGAAAAGTGAAAAAGAAATCACGGTTTTATTGA
>JAYVIT010000431.1:0-2777 GCA_043769965.1 Saprospiraceae bacterium | reverse complement strand
ATCATTTTGGATGCAAGTAGTGCAGAGATATTGTATGAACACAATCATTTGCTTCAGTGCAATTTTGAAAGTATGGCATTTGAAAGGAAAAGTTTATTTCGTGTTTCTAAACAAACGACAATTGCCGCTCCACCAAATTCATATCGTGTTTATCCAATTCCAACAGAGAGCCCAATTCATGGAAGTCGTGGATTGGTAACTTCACCCTGGTCGAAAGCTTCAAATGCAAGTCCTTTGGGATGGCACAACGATGGTTTGAATTTATATTATAGTAGTAGAGGAAACAATGTGGATGCTTATGAAGATAGTGATGATGATGATTTACCAACAGGTGGTGATGCAGCCAGAGCATACGGAGGTGGCTTTTTAAATTTTGATTTTCCATTGGATCCTGGATTGTCACCATTGCAAAATAAGAATGCATCGATTACTAATTTGTTTTATTGGTGCAATCTAATGCATGATGTCTGGTATCAGTATGGATTTCATGAAGCTGCAGGAAATTTTCAAAATAATAATTTTAATAAGGGAGGGATGGAATATGATCAGGTGATCTCAGAAGGCATTGATAATCTGTATTACGCCAGAAACAATGCAAATTTTGGGACGCCTCCTGACGGATATTCTGGTGTCATGCAACTCTATGTATGGCAGCCACCTGAAAAAGATACGATCATCATTGAGACTCCGCCAGGGATAGCCGGAAAAATTATGTATGTCCATGCATCTATTACGCCAGCTATCTATGCACCAATTAACAAGCAGGTAGTAAAGGTGGATGATGGTAGCTTGTATCCATCTTTTGGATGTAATAATCTAATCAATGCAGTGCAGATCAATGGAAAAATTGCATTAATCGACAAAGGGATTTGTTCGTTCGTAACTAAAATGATCAAAGCACAAAATGCAGGAGCTGTAGCAGTAATCATTTGTAATAGCGATGACAATGAACCTGCAGGATTCGGAGGTTGGACTACCAACATGACTGTCCCTTCGGTAAATATCCGGAAAAGTGATTGTGATAAAATAAAACTTCAACTGCAAAATGGAGTGTATGTCACTATTCTGCCAAGTGCTGCTTTACAATTTAAAGTGAATCAAAGATCATATGTGTTTTCAAGAGCAAATTATGGTGCATATATTCCTAATACAGTTGCACCAATTATTATAGCGTACGACAATGCAAATGTGATCACAGATGCTTGTGATGTTCTGACCAATGGAAATGACCTGAATGGTAAAATTGCATTAATAGATGATGGAAATTGTCAGATTAGTTATAAAGCTTTGCAAGTTCAAAATTTTGGAGCTATTGCAGTGATCATTTGTAAACAAGGCGGAGGATATCCGGATACAATTCCTAAGGGAAGCAATTGGCAAAGTGTTCATATTCCGATCATAGAATTAAGCAATGCAGACTGTCAAATCATTAAAGCAAATTTACCGAGCAATGGTCAATTCATTAATCAATTGCAACAATTAACGGACGGAGATTTTGATGCTGGTATCATTTGTCATGAATACACTCATGGTATCAGTACACGACTCACAGGCGGTCCTGGTAATTCATCTTGTCTAGGTAATGCAGAACAAATGGGAGAAGGATGGAGCGATTACTTTGCATTGATCATGACGATGAAACCTACAGACAATGGATATGTAAATAGAGGAATTGGTTTATACAACAGTGGACATAACACAACAGGAGTTGGATTGAGACCATATCCATATAATGTAAATCTTGCGGTAAATCCAGCGGATTACAGTCAATTGCCAGATATAATAAAAATTTCTCAACCACATGGTATCGGTTATATTTGGTGCTCTATGATTTGGGATATGACCTGGGCAATGGTTAAACAATTTGGTATTGAATCCGATATTTACAATGCCAATTCAAATAAAGGAAATAACATGGCGTATCATCTTGTTGTTGATGGGATGAAGTTACAGCCTTGTTCACCGGGATTTGTGGATGCGCGTAATGCAATATTAAAAGCCGATACAATTCTTTATGGTGGTGTTCACAGTTGTTTATTGTGGAATGTTTTTGCTAGAAGAGGACTGGGCTTCTCTGCAAATCAGGGCAGTAGCACACGGAGAGATGATGGCACAGCTGCGTATAATCTTCCGCCTGGTTGTCAATTTATGTCAGAGCAGGAATTGTTTTTGGGAGGTCAGTTAGCAGGTTATGATTTGAAATTAACAGCACATGAATCGGATGATGCTATTGAATTGAATTGGAACATTGATAAACAGCTGAAATCAAATGATTGGGAATTGGTAAGAAAAACGGAAAGGCATATAAACAGAGAAACAGTAATAGGATCATCACAAACTTCTAGTAGATCATTAAATAAATTTATTGATCATGATGCAAATTCTGGAATCACTTATTACTACCAACTGAGAGTTTTGAATAGCAAGGACGAATATTTGCATACAGATTGGATATCCGCTTCTATTAAATCTGACAATATTCAATGGTCCTGTTATCCAAATCCGGTAACTGATCAGTTGATTATCACGACAAGTATTCCGGATAAAAGCAAAATAGAATTGAAATTGTATAATGGCTTATTGCAACAATTAGACCAGAGTATCATAGATTATAAACCAGGAGATCGCATTACACTTGATTGTAAGTCCCTTTCACAAGGGCACTATTATCTCCTTTGTGGTATTGAGAACACGTATACCTGCTTACGTTTTTTTAAGAATTAGGTTGTTCAGAATATAAGGGCCATAGGCACAAGATATTCATAGGACAATAATCA
>JAYVIT010000430.1:0-14312 GCA_043769965.1 Saprospiraceae bacterium | reverse complement strand
CTGCAAATCTTGCCAAACAGTATGCCAATGAAATAAAAATCATGTCTTGTCAGCCCGATGAATTTTCATTGGAAGGACCTCAATGGGGAGGCGGACGCGGTGTTTTTTCATATTATTTTTTAAATGGAATTACCGGATTTGCGGATTTAAATAAAGATGGAAATATTTCACTTTTTGAAATTGATCGTTTCTTAGGCGATAAGATACCGGAAGCCACTTCACCAAGCATTCAGATACCTATGGCAATAGGGAATAAAGGCACCATAATCAGTAGTATTGATCAGCCAAGTTTAATGGCTTTGCAAAAAAATGAATTTTTTTATTCGGATCAATTATTGGCCATTGATGACAAGTCAGATAAAAAAGTCGAAGCATTTGCTCAGACTAATGTAGACCCTATACTGATTGAGAAATACAGCAAATTTAAACAAGCATTGAAAGAGGGTCATTTAGTTTGCCCCGAAGAAAATTCGGCCTGGTCCTTATACCAACAATTAAAAGACAAGCCATTTATTGCGTCAGAATTAGCAAGCATACAAAGCAATTTTGCGGCAGCCTTGCAAGATGAAGCGCAACAAGCGATCAATGATTATCTGAAAGCAGATCCCCAAGAGTTAAAAAAACGCTGGAGCTATGATGATAAATACGAACGGTTTCCAATATACCTGAATAAGTCAACTGAATTATTAGGAAAAACTCATTATTTATACAAAACAATCAAAGCAAGGGAACATTATTTTATTGGATTGAATCTTCGACTTCGGGGAGAGCGTCAAAAAGATACCTCATTGTATCGATTAGCTTTATATGAGCAAACAAAAACCTTAGAATTAGATTCCAGTGCATCTTACTCGTATAATGAATTAGGAATTCTTGAACGTAGATTTAGAAACTACATAGCATCGGTTGATTATTTCAATAAAGCTATTTTACATTCACCTAAATGGGTATTCCCTTGGGCAAATTTAATTTCCAGCTATTTTGATCTCAAGGATTATGAAATGGCAATTCAAACTGGTTTAAAAGCAATTTCAATTGATCCAAACTCTGCGTTAGCAAATTATAATTTAGCTAATGCTTACCAACGAAATTCCAATTGGGGAAAAGCGACTGAATATTACTTAAAGACATTGCAAATTGATAGTACGGAATTGGATGCAATGATAAGTCTTGTTTTTACACTTTATAAAGAAAAAAAGTATGATCAGGCTGAGCAAATGATAAATGATTATAGTAAGCTTCGTCCAGAAGATTCATCTGAATATATTCCCGGATTACTCTGTTTATATTTTATTCAAGGGCAAGAGGATAAAACAATAGAAACACTTGAGGCTGCATTAAAAAGTGGATATAATGATTTTAAATCTATTGAAGCAGAACAGGATTTAAAAAATTTCATTACAAGTCCGAGGTATATTGAATTAAAGAATAAGTATTTTAATTAGTAAATTGCACCGACCTAACCCACAACCCGAATGACCTGGTTGGGCGGACACTGACAAGAATTAATTTCTCTACAATTCAAAATTTATTTCCCTTCTCTCTCACCACAATTTAGAATTTACCTTGATATTCTAAAGCGTTGCTTTATAATTTACCCTATTATTCTAAATTATTGAGTAATTTTGCCAAAAGTAGCCATATGTTCAGGGTCAAGGTTAAGGATTTGGAAGCTTGGAAAAGCAAGAAGGACAGAAAGCCATTGATATTAAATGGAGCCCGGCAGGTTGGTAAATCATGGCTTATAAATCAATTTGGTTTAGATCAATTTGATGGAAATATTCTAGTGGTCAACTTTGAAAAAAGTAAGGATATCCATTCGATCTTCCACACAAATTATGATGTTAAGCGAATTATCCTTGAATTGGAATTGGTTTTAAATGCTCAGATTCGCGTGGGAGAAGTCCTATTATTTTTTGATGAAATCCAGGCTTGTCCGAATGCATTGACCAGTCTGCGATATTTTTATGAAGAATTACCGGAATTGCATATTGTTGCAGCTGGATCACTTTTGGACTTTGAGTTTCGTAACCAATCTTTTCCTGTTGGCAGAGTGGAAATAATGGATCTGCATCCCATGACTTTCTATGAGTTTCTATTAGCCAGAGGAAAGCAAACATTGGCAAACATCTTATTGGAGACGCCAATAATTCTTTCAGAAACTATTGATCGGTTGCTAAAAGATGAACTAAATTATTATTTTGTAGTTGGTGGAATGCCGGAATGCGTGAACAGTTTTATTGAATGGAATGATCTTCAAAAAGTGAATGCAATACAAGATAACTTATTATATGCCTATTCCCAGGACTTTAAAAAATATCAACCGGTAGTGAATAGTGAATGTCTAACGGAAATCCTTGAAGTAAGTAGTAAGAGTATAGGAAATCAAATTATCTACACAAAACTTTCAAATCGTTTTACAGGACCAACTCTAAAGAAGGGAGTCGATGTATTGCAAACTGCCCGAATTTTACATGTAGTGCGGAATGGTTCTATTAGTGGACTTCCAATTTCAGTTTCAACAAAACAATTTAAAATTTATCATTTAGATATTGGCTTATTGCTTCGATTGAGAAAATTATCTTTTCAAGAATATTTTATTAATAAAAACCTGACCACCGCTTTTGAAGGAAGCTTATCTGAACAATTTGTAGCACAGCAATTAATAACATCACAAAAAGATCCACTATACTATTGGGCACGAACGGCTCCCGGAAGTACAGCTGAAGTTGATTTTATAATTATAAGAGAGAGTCAAATTATTCCAGTTGAAGTCAAAGCCGGCAAAAGTGGTTCATTGAAGAGTTTACATTTATTATTAAAAGAGCAGCCCAATATTGAAAAAGCAATTGTGTATTCCCATGCAAAATTTGGAACACAAGATAATATCAATTACATCCCTATCTATTTCGCTGGGCAGTATAGCTAATTTCTATTCCTTCATCAATTTCTCCACAGCCAATACTTTCCCTTTAGAAACAACTTGCAAGAAATAAAATCCGGAGGCTAATTTACTCGCATCGATGTTTTGAATTTGATTACCAATTGCAGTTTGTTTTTCAAGTACGTTTCTTCCAGTCAAATCTATGATGCGGAATTTCATTCCGGTAGTGGCAGCTTGTTGCATTTCAATAGTAAAATTGCCATTGCTTGGATTTGGATAAATTCGCATGGATCCTGAGCAGATACTTGAACAGTGCATAATACCATAATCATAAAAGAAATGGCTTTAAACTATACATTTTTTTAAATCGCTATTTATTTTAATAAATTTGAAGAGTTCATATTATGATTTATTTATTCTAATTTTGGACAAACTTATTAACTGAAACAACTCTTCCATTTTGAACTACTTGCAAAAAGTATAAACCAGATACCAAAGAACTTGCGTCAACAGATTGTCGTTTGTTGCCCATTTCACAATTACTCATCATTTGTAATTTTCCGTTTAGATCAATTATTCTAATCATCATATCGGAAGACGCATTGGATGGTAACTCTATATTAAAAGTGCCATTATTTGGATTAGGGAAAATTGTTACTTTCCATTTTGAGTTATTTATGTCTTTCGATGCTACGCTAATTCTAGTAGCACAAAGAGTGCAAATTTCACAATCCGTTAAAACTCTATTATAAACTCTGACTTCATCCATGTCGCCATTAAACCAAAGAAAACCTCCTGAAGGTGAACTATTTCTTCCGATCGTAAAGTTTACATTTGCTCCGGTTGCTAAGCCGCCTACGGTAGATCCTACTTGTTGACTTGTATGAACTCCATCTACATATACAGACCATAAGTTATTTCCAGCTGTGCCAACAACACAATGCCAATTCCCATCATTGACTTTTGGATTTGCTAATAGATTATAACCAGAACTATGGTAAGTTCCTGTTCCGTCCCTACCGCCAAATGCCACTTTACCAATACTTGAATTTGTATTATCACCAACTCCCAAGGAATATCCTTTATCATCCCCAAATAAATATTTTCCTGCAATCCACATTCCATTATTTGTTTCTGTGGTTCTTATCCAAGCACTAACAGAAACTTTATTTGTAACACCCCTATCATTGGTTCCACAAGCAATGTATGAACTCGAGCCATTAAAGTTACATGCATTGACTAGAGCTGGAAGTACATTGATACCGATCCCATCTAATATAGCAGTCTGATCAGGTACAGGTTGAGGAGTGCTGGAAGTCAATCCATTAAAATCAAAGTAACCGGTTAATCCGAAATTAATATTTCCAAAAATGTTTTGTACATTGATTGTAGAAGTATAGGTACTAACACACATCATTGCATCTGTTATGGTAAGAGTTACTGTATAAAATCCATTGGCACTGAATTTATGTAATGGATTGGATAGAGTGGAATTATTATTTGGACCTGAGACAGGATTTCCAAAATCCCAATAGTAAGAATAACCTGGAGTTCCAGTGGCAATACTGGTAAATGAGACTTTACCGCAACTATCATCGACAAATGTATATTGTGCAGTACAACAAACAACTTTAATAGAATCTCTGAATACTTTTTCAAAACATTTTCGTGGTGGCATTACAGAGTAATCATATTCTGTTGCAGTCCAGGTAATGTAATAAGTTCCGATGCCCGCATAAGAGTGCATTGGCATGGTCCCAGCAACAAAGTTTCCTTGTGTAGCAGTTCCATCTCCCCAGAATATTGGTCCGATGGAATCGCATTTAGGAAGATTTCCAATGTTGAGTGTGGTTTTACATTTTGTATTATCCACGGTTATCGTTACAGCATTTGTAATTGCCAATTCAAAATCAAATTGATTGGAACAACAATCATGTCCATTTGCATTAAAGTAAATAGTGCATGGACAAATATTGTTGCCGCAATGTCCATTAATGGTAAGTGTATATATTCCTGCAATTGAAAAAGTAGAATTTGTAAAAGGTAGAATAAAATCCGGAATGGCTTGCACGCCAGAAATTGTGATAGGAATAAATCCAGGAGGTCCGGTAAGAATTAAGTCAACTGTTGCTTGTGGACATTTTGTTCCCAGGCATTTGAAAGAAGACAAAAAGCGAATGGGCGTAATTGCCATAGAGGAAGGTACTTCTAATGTGTCACCACAATCATAGGGTAAAAGTGGACCGCGACCAAGACTATACTGTAAATCAAATGGACCGCAAATGCAGGTATCGCAAGTTACATTTACTGTTGTACACATTTTCTTGCTGTTGCATTCATCCAACACATTTACACAAACCTGGTGTGTGCCACTTGAGGTAAATGAATAGGACCATGAACCGTTTGGGTTTGTGATCACCTGAGGTACATTGGCACCATCCAAAGAAGGTGGTGTACTAAAAAGATAGCAAGAATCAAATTGAGGAGCAGTTATTGTAAACTTACAATTTGATTGAACTACAGTAAATCCCTGATTGATTAGTTTAGAAAATGTGAGTGAATTTGCACAACAGTCGATGCAAAAATCTCCATCTTCCCACGATACTAATTTGCTTGTAAGATTAATTCCATTGATAGGATTAATCAAACTGTCATTGTATAACTTATAGTTTATTGGAGCTAAAGTCGTAGTGACCAGAGTGACATTATCCTGTGTAACCATACAGGTGTTAAGATCCAGATCGCTAATTGAAATATGTGCATCATGCCCACCGAATCCTTGAGTAAGAAGCCTTCCATCTGTAAATACCAGATTGTTTCCGGGTAATAATGAAGACGTTCCTCCAAAAAAATTAGAACCTGCATTCAAATATTTTGTCCACACTAATGTAGGTGCGTTTGGAGAATTATCAATGAATTTCATAATTACCGCACGAGTGGCGGATCCAAATGATCCAACACCAGTAGTATAAATAACACCAGGAGCGGACACCCAAACTTGTGATAAGGAAATTAGCGATGGAATTTGAACTTGCCACAATTGATTAAGATTCTGGTCAAATTTTGAAAGGAAAGGGGCTTGCCCCACTTCACTATTTGATGCTGTGTAAAATCCTCCACCTATTCCTTCTTGCACCATATCGGGGTAGTTCATCCAATTTGCGATTTTCCCTGAAATTATTTTTCCATTACTTCCTGTCATATAAATTATTCCAGAGTGATCATTCAGTGTATTTTGCCGGCTCCCTGAAAGAATCAGATTTCCATTAGGCAAGGCTTCTATATCTCTGAAAAATTCATCATCGTCAGCACTTTTATAAATTCTTTTCCAAAGGAAATTTCCATTTGCATTCATATTTAATAAAACAACATCATCCCAGGTCTGGGATAAGCCGGGAATCTCCTTCTGTCCACCTAAGACATAATATGGAAATGATGGATTTTGAGGAATTGGGTTTTCTATAATTTTTAAAAACAAATCTCTTTCGGGGGCATCATATTCTCTGACCCATGCGAAGTTACCTGAAGCATCAATTCTTCCCATAATGCTTTTTCCAAATGGATTCGCTAAGGGCAAAGAATTACCAACGACCAATAAATCCCCTGATGGGTTAATGCGGATTGCATCATTCCACTGCGATGCAATGTCCAGGCTTCTTGTCCAAAGAAGTTTTCCATCAAAAGCAAGACGGGAAATTGTAGCATTGGAAAGTGAACCTACAGTTGGTTGATCCTGACCTAAAACATAGTAATCACCACCATCCAGGATTACTTTGCCAAATGAATTATTGAGATTGGATCCAAAGTATTTCTGAAATTGTGCATGACTATCAATTGCAATGAATGCAAGCAAAAGATAACTTAGAATTGTCATTGCAGTCGAAGCAAACGGAGAAAAGGAGTGGGTGAATGCTTTCATGGTTGGTGAATTTAAGAATTAGAAATATTAAAGATAACCAATAATTGAATCACATCTGCTCTTGGTAAGTAAAAGTTCTCAGTTCTCAGTTCTCAGTTTTTTTACGCTGAGCTTGTTGAAGTGGCAGTTTGCGGTTTTATGGGAATACAAATTACGAATTTAATTAAAAATCGAAATTATTAAATGCACGCTGCATTAACTGCAAACTGCCAACTATTTATTAACTGCCTCCCGATTCTCGGGATGAGAACTGTCAACTGTAAACTATTTCTTTCTTTTCACAAAAAAGAAATGTCCTCCTTCGTCTCTGGTATCAAAGAATACTCCATAGACTGGGGTAGCAACGGAATTGCGTTGAATGGGACCGATGATGTCGTTGTAGAGTGTGTATTCAAAAGTGATGTCGTTTGGATTATTTTTTAAATATTTGATCAGGTATTCGTTGAAGTAGGATTTGTCGGGGACAGTTTCCATCGCGCCACTGGAAATGAATTTGCGGGATTGTTTGGATGCAAAACTTTTAAATGAACTGAGATCGGGTTTGGAAATGCTGTCACTGCTTTCTCCTCGTGATGCCATAGCACCCAGGTAACAAGCATCAGAGATAAAAAGGATATTGTGGATCCTGCATTTCTTTAATAAGTCTTTAATGATATCACTGGTAATGTTTTTAGAATCTGAATTCTCTTCTGCATCAACTGGTATCAAAGCCGCTTTATCAGTTATCTTATCGTATTTTCCATGTCCAGCATAGTAAACCAATAAGTAGGTATTTGGTCCCTGGTCAGTGAAAGATTCAAAACCTTTATAAATTTTTTCATAACTTCCATTTTCAATGGTGGTAATGTTTTTTTCTTCAAAAGTGTAATTTTCCACTAATGTCTTTTTCATATTTTCAACATCGGTAATTGGGTATTGCAGTTTTTTCCAATGAGCGTAATCATTATTTCCAATGAGCAATGCGTAATATTTATTTTTAGTGATGTCAAATTCAAGATTTGAAGTATCTTTTGATTTCATTCCTCTTTGTTGATCACCGAATTGGATCGATGATACCGCATCATTTTCGGAATTTGTCGAAGAGTTACTACTAAACTTATTGATAACAAAAAGAGAGAGGAGAAGTAAAATACAAGCTGCTGCTGCATAAGGAATCCACTTTTTAGTGGTACCTGGTTTTTGATTTAAACTTTGAATATCTTTTATCAAAGATTTTACACTTTCATATCGATCACCAGGATTGTGTTGAGTGGCTTTCTCAATAATGGCATTCAACTTATTGTATATTGGTAGTTGCTCTACTTCTTTTTCATATTTTAATCCATAAATGAGTTGCTTTAAAACAATACCTAAAGAAAAGATATCTGTTTTCTCATTGATGATTCCGGTAGATTCTTGTTCCGGAGACATATATCCTTTTGTGCCAAATGCACCGGTGTTCACTTCTTTATTTCCAACTTTGATATCGCTTTCATCAACTGCTTTTTTGAGATTCAAAAAAGAGAAGTCGATGATTTTAGCCTGCCAATCCGGAGTAACCATGATATTATTTGGTTTGATATCTCCGTGAAATATTCCTTTGATTCGAAAGGAGTGGTAGTCGTTTTGATCGGTATATTCAAATTCATGAGCATAGCTAATTGCAGAACTAATTTGAACAAACATTTTTAATTTCTCATCAACAGTCAATGCATCTACCGCATTGGTTCTGTCTAATGACTGGCCACCAACCAGATCAAGGACCATAATAAAATAGTCGGTACCATCCTCGGAAACCACGAAATACTCTTTGATGCCAATGATGTCCGGATGGTCGATCTTCAACAATCCTTTTAAGCCGCTTTTTACAATTTTTCTGAATTCTTCAATGATGTGTTTGTCATTGGTATGTGCAATTTTTAAAGCGACCTTTTCTTTGGTGTAATTATGGACAGCAATATATACTGCTGAGAAACTCCCACAACCCAGATACTCCTGGGTTGTATAATTTCCAAAGCTTTTATTTATAAAAATGTCCATAATTTAGTCGTCAGTCGTCTGTAATCAGTTGTCAGTTGCAAATTACTTCAATATGCACATTACTATATCTTCATATGCTTACAAAAGTAATCACTTTAGAATAAAAAATGTCAGAGATAAGCGGAGATCCAGTAAAGCAAGAAAAAATAAAAAAAGGAGCTTATTCAGGGTTAAGTCAATTTTCTGGGTATTATTTAAATTTTGAAGGTTTCTTCGTGTTCTCCTAACTTCATAAATCATCATTCGTTAATCAATATTCGATATTCAGCTAGTTGAGTGCATTATATACTCCAAGAAAATGAATAATGAACTCCGATTAACGAATGATGATTTATGAAGTTAAAAGGTCCAGGTCTTAAAAAACAATATCAAATAACAATTACTCCTCAACTTTTTAACCTGGTTACTTATTGGATCTCCTCTATCTTGAGAATAATGCTCGTCATGCTGCCGATGTCAGAAACATTGATTTTCATATCACCACCGCTTATCACCGGGTATTCTATAAACGTATTGCCCAATAATATTTCTAATGGGTTTTTAACTTTAGCATCCAGAATATTGGAAACTCCCCTGGTGGTTATTACTGGCCTTAAATCCAATGGAGCTGACAACATAATTACTTTAATCACATCTTTGCCATAAGGTGGAAGAACCTCCAATTCGAAATCAGTGGTATAGGACTGACCGGCTTCAAGGTAATATGATTCTGCCGGTTGATCATACGGGATAAGCACATTGATCTGATGATCAGGTTGAATATCAATTACACTGAAATATTGACCTTTATCAGAATTGTTGGTTATACGAAGTTTCATCTTAGAGCCAACCTTTACTTTGTTTTTCAGATTAACTGAAGTTTCTTCAATTCCTTCTTTTGAAATTAAACATTCAAGAAGTGGATTTTTTCCATCATTATCAAATTCCAGATTGCGTAGAAAAGTTGCCCGGAGGTATTCTGCAATTTTCTCATTGAGTATAAATGGAATTTCAGTTGCTTTTGTGTCTTTCAGATCTTTTTGAAAAATCACTTCACCTTGTTTGGTCCTCAATTGCAATTGTTCAGTTTTTGTTTTTACGATTAACAGTTCAGGATTAACATGATCTCTTTTTATAAATGGTGAAAACGTAAAATGATTAAGCAATTTTTGCTCCAGTTCAGAATCATTAACATCAACCTGCAAGCGAATCACAAGTGGTTTAAAATGGAAACTGGATACCATCAACTTAGCATTATCAGGAATTGGATGAATACTTGATTCCAGAATTCTGATTTCAGATTCCATCAAACCTGCGCGTTCGACTACTCCTTTTCCGATAGCAGTTGCATTAGTTCTCTCTGTTGTTGTATCATCAAATAAAAGGAGTTCTGTTCCTTTTTCAATCTGGTCTATTTTTCCTCCATTCATTACCAACAAGTCTTTGCTATAAAATTTTTGAATGTCAAATTGTTCTTTTTTTCCGGATAGTTCTCCTTTAAAAGCCGGTACATCAACATCACCGGTCATTACCGGAATCTGAACTAATGAATTTGCATTCATTATGATTCTCAATTTTTCAAACCATTCAGTATAGTTTGCCTCTTTGCTTATTTGAAACATACTTTTGCATAAAGCGTAAGTAAATAAACCATAAGTATCATTTTCATCTGAATAGTATTCGTCATTGAGTTTACTAAATGATGAACTATAAAAATGTACCATTGGCGCCAAATCTTTTACAACATATGGTGCTGAAAAGAATTCATAGTAATCATCAGAAGATTCTTCCATTTTGTGTGAAGTTCCTCTTGCAGAAACAAGTCCTTTAGATTTTGCAGGAGCGGTGGATGCATCCAGAGTAACAAACAATTGACCTTTGGCACCGATTTTTCTTCTGATGTCAATAAAAATAGATTCAAGTTCATCATCTGTTATAAATGATTTATCATCATAAACTGTTTCTTTATTTTTTTCAGGAGCATCAAAAGGGACGATGGCTTCATCATATCCATCGGCCTCATCATCACTGTCATCTTTTAATTGTTGTGCCAGTCCTGAAAAATGAAAATAGACCAACATGCCTTCAGTTAGTTTTGGAATCAAATTGGAAGTAAAGGCAGAAAGTATGCGAGCATGAGTGCATGCTGTATCAATAAGTGTGTAAATGAATTCAGGATTGACTCCTTGTTGAATTAAGGATTCTTTGATCAGGTGAAGATCGTTGTAAGCATTTGTGGAAGGCCATTTTGATGTAGCCGGATAATCTCCGACACCCATCAGCAAAGCGATCTTGCCCTGTCCGGCCAGCTTTAAGCTGCAGCCAACTATTATAAGGAGCACGAAGCTCCTTGAAATCCAATATTGACACCTCATAATCAATAACCTCTAATGAATGAAAAATCTATCTATATAAGATATGAATTACTATACTTCGGTTATCAGTAGCTTTAAGTATTCTTGTTTTTTTGATGTTTAAACACCTGAAGTATTCTTTATTCATAATCTTCTTTAAAAATATAAATACCGTATTATGGTAACTGCTTCTTCTTGTTCATTTAGTATATAAGCAATGCTTTCCTTTTTGCAGATATAAATCCATTGATTATTTCCCAGGGAACGCAATTGATCCTTTTTAACGTCGAGTTTTAGTTTCGATTGTACAGGGATTTTTTGGACTTGGAAAATCTTGCTGCCATCAACAATACAGGCGTATATAGTCGAATTGTCAATTTTATTTTTCTCCAGAGAATTCATGGAATCTAACTGAATCCATTGATTCGTTTCCAAATTTCGCAACTTTCTGTCGACTTCAGGGACTTCCTTTTTATTAATACTTGCGCATGGTAATATGGGTTGCAGAGCTTGTAGATATCTGTTCTTTGTTAAGTTGCTTATATTTTGTTCGGCTTGTACTGCAATGATTTTATTTTTTTCTTGGAGTAAATCATTCCAGATTTTAAGAGCTTCTGTTGAATTATTCAATTTAGCCGATAGTATAGCATTTGCAGATTTTATTTTTAAAAAGATTTCAGTATTTCCTTTCTTATTCGCAATGCCTCTCAAATGATTTCGATAAAATTGCCTGGCTTCATCTAGTTCATTCATCATAATGTGTACACAAAAAATATTTAGGTCAGCCTGCGTATAGTCCGGATCCAAATCCGATGCTAAAGAAAAATAAATTTTTGCCTTTAAAAATAATTGCTGTTGCTTAATTCTAATAATTGGATCCAATTCTTCTTCGCCTCTGCCTGACTTTGGTTTTTTAATGCGGGAATTCCAATCCAATTCAAGTGGATATATATATGATTCGGTGTTCCGTCCCGTAAAATTGAGGGCCATCAAGGTATAATTTACTCCAAGGTTGTTATACACTTCTTTACCTTGATACAGTCTTGTGATGTATTCCAGGCATTGTATGGAAGTCTGGTATTCTTCAATTACAGCCAATTCATTGGACAGATTAAATAGCTCAATGAGTTGTTTGGCCTGTTCTTTTACATCTTTATAAGATGATTTGCGCTCCTCTTCGGTAGGATACCCTCTTATATTTTTAGAACGCAAGCCATAAACGGTGTACATTCTTTCAATGATCTGAGGGATGAGTTCAATGGTATTAAATCCTGCCAGGTAACTTACAAAGATTCCTTGGATGTCAGCGTTTTGTTCGATTTCCAAAGAACTTTTCAAGGACTTGTGGTAAGAAATAAAACTGGTTTTCGGTAAAACATTATGGATTTGAATGGCATGAATTAATTCATGACCAAGTAGAAAGGCAAGAACTGACAGGGAATCTTTGCCAAATGACCGGCATAATAGATAGGCTTGTTCTTCCAGTTGAATCGTGTTATTATATTTAAGGTAACTGGCCACATTTTCTTTGCTTGAAACGAGTTGCAGTTTTGGTTTTTTGGGATTGAAATGTCCGTGGGCCTTATAGAGTCGATCGAGTACGCCCTGAGCAATTTCGGTAGGATTACCTGCGCATAGATATGATGGTATCAGCAGATATAAGATTACCGGTATTTTATATAAAATGCTCATTCTACAAAGTTATGAGAAGCTTTAAGAAATATACAGAATAGTGAGGATTGGTTATCAGAGGGGGAGGAAGTTGGCGAGAAGCGAGAAGCAATAAGCAATAAGCAATAAGCAATTGTCAACGAGCAATTAGCAATGTTATAAGCGTCAAGTTTATAAAACATTAGTTAGATCCAAATCTAAATTCTTGCCTTGTTTTGCGGGATCTCCGCTATGACATTCTTTCATTCTCATTGCCTACAGCCTTCTTTCTCAAGCTGTTAGCTAAAGCGATGAGAAATTTGATTAATTTTTTGAAAAGTTTCGAATAAAATCAGCGGATAGGTGATAACTTGAGCTGAATAATTGTATTTAACTATGAAAATTAAAACTTCGATGGCAGATGAGCCGGAATTGTTGGAGTTATTAAAGCAGGGGAATTCAAAAGGATTTAAAGAAATCTATTTGAGGACCTTCAAATCGGTTACCCATTATGTTGTTGAAAATAGCGGTCGGGTAGAAGATGCCGAGGATATTTTCCAGGACAGTCTGATTGCATTACTTAACAACATAAGGAAGATCAATTTTGAGCTGAGTACCAGTATTGAAAACTACTTTTTATCCATCGTCAGAAATCTTTGGTTGGGACAATTGAAAAAGCGGAAAATGAAAAATGTCGAAAACCTGGATAGTCTGAGTGAACAGTGGATTAACATTAGAGAAGAAGATGCAGATACTCTGGCTTTAGAGAATGAACGGCAGGAACAACTTTATAAACAATTTGAATTGTTGGGTGAAGACTGCAAAAAATTATTAACCGGTTATTATTACTACCAAAAACCACTGGAAGAAATTGCTAAGATGATGAATTATACTTACGATTTTATTAAGGTGAAAAAATTCAGGTGTATGAAGGAATTGAGAAGTAAATTATTGTAATCATTCTAAAAAAATGTAATGGAGTATTTAGATTATTTAAAAATTATTGAAAAAATAGGAGTAGAAAAGGATTTGTCGAGATTGACGGAAGAAGAATTACTTTTTTACGATATGGTTAAAGCAATCAAAAGCAAATCTGCAGATGATGAAAGGCAGATTATTCAACAAGTAATTAAACAATTTAAACAGCAGCAATTTATTTTAAAAACAAATGAAAATCGAATTAATATGAAAGCAAGTAACAAAACATGGATCGGAATTGCAGCAGGAGTTGCAATACTGGTAGTAGCTTATTTTTTCTTGTGGAATCGCTCATTGTCCAATGAAGAAATATTATCACAATATTATAAACCTTCAACCGAATTTATAAGTATAGCAAAAGACAAAGCTATGCAATATGGAATGGCAAGTAGTGTGACAGGTGGAAGAGATTCCCTTTTACAAGCAATGACTTTGTTAGAGCAATTTAATTATGAAGAAGCAGTAAAAATTTTTATGCCTTTCGTGGAAAATTATCCAACTGATAATATAGCCAGGTTTCATTTGGCGG
>JAYVIT010000429.1:0-7480 GCA_043769965.1 Saprospiraceae bacterium | reverse complement strand
TGACTAAGGATTGTATAGTGACCGGTTTTTTATTAAGTCTCATTCCACACTGCCCGCAAAATTTACCAGTTACTACAGCACCACAATTTGAACAGTATTTAAAATTCATTTGGAATGCAATGTAATTTACAATTTACCGAACTGCAATTTAATAAGAACATTGTCATTACCTTCAGAAGAGCTTGAAGCGAGACGCGTGCCTACCGGGCAGGCTTCAAGCAACGCAGGTAATTATAGTTTACTGAATTTAATTTTTTCAATGCCTCTTCGATTGACAAACTTAATAAAGTATTCTCCTGGCAATAATTGACGTATGTCAATCTGCATATCTTTTGAATTTATCATCTTTCGATTTAGTTTCATTATTTTACCTTGTACATCCATCAATTCAATTCGATAGGATTGGTCAACATCTTCCTTAAACTTCAAGTATAAATAATCTTTTGACGGATTAGGATAAATTCTTAACAATGGAGTATTCGGATCTATGGTTACTACAATTTCTTTGACCTCAATTCCATCTTTAGAGAATATGCAATTGTTTGCATCCCTAATGAACAAATCGTATACTCCTGGAGGCAGATTGTACAAATCTTCTGTATTGCCGATTAATTGTGAATCTTTTGTCCAAATAAATTCATATGGTGGCATTGCACCAGCAACGTCAATCTCTATAGACCCATTCGTTCCTGAAGACGCCGAGATTTTTAAAGCAACTTCAAAATCAGTCGGCTCCGTAATTTCAAATGAATCAACAGTTATGCATTGATTGAAATCAGTAACACTCACAATATATATTCCTGCTTTAAGGTAGACCTTTTGATTTCTATTGTATTGATCTGACCATAAGTATTGATATGGCGGACGACCTGAAATTCCTTCAATAGTAATCTGACCAGAAAATCCACCAAAACATCCATTGTGATTCAGACTTATTAAATCAATACCCGGATCCGGATAGTTAATAATTGAAATTGAATCATAATAATTACAGTTAGCCGACCTGTTATTTAATGCAAAAATATACTTCCCAGGTTTTGAAATTGCCAACTGATAAGTTGTGCTGCTATTGCCATCCGGATCCAACCATTCATAACCATAATTAATAGGATCTTCTGCCAGGCTCGGTTTCAAAACTATCGTTTTGTGATTGCAATCTAAATGTGGAAAATCAGTTTGTAACCTAAAATTCGGACGTCCAAATACTTTAATATAAACAGTATCCAATTTGACACAACCATTGGGTGAGGTGTATTCCAAAATATAATTTCCAGTTCGATTGATATGATTCAAACTACCTGTACTCCATTCTGCAATATTATAAATGGTAGTATCTATTGATGGGCCTCTCCATCTAAAACTACCTTTCAAACTATCCTGAGTTCTGAAGCTCACTGATGAGCCCAAACAAATTTTGAGTGAATCCGATGATGCAAAATTACCATGATCAACACTGGATTCAACATCCACAATTGTCGGTGAACATTCCGGTAGATCTATAGAATAAAATCCCCTACCATATGTTGACACATACAATTTGCGAAGTGTTTTATGAATTTTCAAATCTGTTATAGTCGTATGTGGCAAACCATTACCATAATATTGCCAATTGATATTATCAGCATCAGAAAAGAAAACGCCAAAGTCCGTTCCCGCAAACAAAATATTACTTGTCTCATCAAAAATGATACAAGACACAGGAGTGTTTACAAAATTTGCGGTGATGTTTGTCCAGCTATTACCACGATTTTTAGACACCATAACTTTTATTGCGCCCAGACCACCACGAGTACACCAGATGCGGTCCGTATCATTCGGATGAAATTCAAGTCCGGTAATTTCAAGTCCTGAGATCAAGGTTGATTGTTTCCAGTTTTTACCAAAATCTTTGGAGATGTACATAAGATTTCCACGAGTAGCAACAATTAAATTGGAATCAACCGGACTGATTTTGACCTCGCGTAAATCATTGTCTTTATTTCCCGTGAGATTGTTGCTGATTTTTCTAAATGTATTGCAGCGATCATGACTGACAAAAATATCATTGTAACCAATGATAAATGTTTTTGGATTTTGTGGATTCAAACTAAACGGAGTTATCCATTGTCCTGGAAGTTCGGCACCTATGTTCGTCGTAATGTCATCGAGATTATTAAAACCATTTGTAGTACGGTACACCGCATTACCGCCCCAATATTCAGTATAACCGATATTTGCATTGGTGGGATCAATGACTTGGGACATTGCATCTCCACCGTTGGTATTACCCCAGGTGTTGTTACTTCGTTTTATCCAACCTCCATTATCCTGGCTACCACCAATAATAACCGGTGGATTAGTTGTCGAGATAGCTAGTTTATAAAATTGGGTAATAGCCAAACCATTCACTAGCTCATCCCATTGATTTGTATTTTCATGATATCTGTAAACACCCCCATCGCAACAAAAATAAATTTCATCTTTAAGAGTAGGATGATGTGAAATAAAATGGTGATCTGCATGAACCTCCGGATAATTTCCACTATTCCACCAATTGGTAATCTGTGTCCAGGTTTTTCCTTCATCAGTTGATTTATAAATCACTACATAGCCACAGTATAATATGTTTTTGTTTTTCTGTGAAAAATACAAAACGAGATTTTCAGGCATATCAGAAACATACTCAAAGCTCTGCGAAGCATTTTTTGAAATATAAAATTTCTTTGCTCCATCGACACTCATATTTAATCCGACATAAGTTGGATCATCAAGTGTTGTTGCAAATTTTAGAAATGCTTTCTGCAATCCAAAATTAGAAACTTTACTAAATGTATTTCCACCATCTGTTGATTTCAACACTTCACTTGCCCCCCAATAATCATTAGTTGCAGCATATACAACAGAGGTATCTCCCGGCATATACTTCACATCAGAAAAATTTTCGGTCCGAATCCTGATCCATGAATTACCACCATTCCAGGTTTTGTACATTCCATCACTAGTTGCTGCCATCAGGATAGAAGTATTCTGTGGATTCATTACAAGCGAATAAATTACTTTGTTATCAGTCAACTTCCAGTTCAATCCGGTTGGATTCCAGGTTTTACCTCCATCTGTTGTTTTGTATACTCCCATACTGTATTGCCACCATCCCTCTTTTTCACCTAATGTGATATATAAAGTGTTTGGTGCTCTAGGATCTACAATAACAATTCCCACGGGTTGATAGGGCAAATTTTCCGCAATAGATGTGTATGTCAATCCATTGTTAGTAGTTTTCCATAAACCGCCATTCGGAGAAGCGACATAGAAAACATTTGTGAGAGAAGGATGAAAATCAATATGCGTCGTGCGCCCCATACCCCAATAACCGCCTGAGTTTTTTACCGGACCTTCGTGTTTCCAGTCCAATGAATTGCGACTTTCAATTTTGGATTGATTGATCACTTGATTGTATAATGACCATTGTCTTTGTAGATCCGGAAATTCACCATCTTCAGTTAACCGGTCTCTCCAATACCATTTCCATCTTTCGAACTTCAGTCTTTCATCATCCAGAAATTCTTTCTTGTCACCTTTGTTACGGTACTCGCCTTCCCGGTATGATTTATCTTCCAACTTATTCTTCCGAATCATTTTATCTGCTTTCTTACAGATCTCCTCAAAGCTGTGGCCCTTTTCTATATAATCCTGTAATTTTTTAACCTGAGCAAAAGAGCCCGTAATAAAACAAGATATAATGAGACTTAGCAAGAGTTTCTTCATATTATTCATTTGAGTTCAAAGATAAGCCGGAATTATATTCATCTACCAGATCGGATTCCATAAATTTCCAGATAAAATATCTGGAAAATAGTAGCCATGATTCTATTTTTTTGTAATTTGCAAAATGAATCGCCAATAAAATGAACCCGAGATGTTATAATTTTAAATCCTGTCCATTTACTATTCAATAGAAAAGATGATAAGAAACTACCTACTTGCCTTAAGTTTATGCATTTGCAACTTAAGTTATTCCCAAACTATAGACGATTTCCTAGATTCCTATGATGGAGAAAACTCAATCCCCTATCTACAACCATTGGCGGATCTTTTTACGGCCAACTTGCACTCAGGCATCAGAGAATGGTCAGCTATTGATAGTGGCTTTCATGTTCGACTTACTTTGGTCGGCATGACTTCTTTTCCTTCTCAATCTCAAAAAACATTCATTGGGAAGACGGACTCAGATTTTGAACCTGAACAAACGGCTACTGCCCCAACTATAATTGGAAGTACAGAACCAGTAACTGTGCAGGGATTAAATGGAACGGCATATGTGTTTCCTGGTGGTTACAATCTTAGGAACCTTCCTTTCTTGGCTCCTCAAATTACTATTGGTGGAATTTATCATACAGAAATCTGTGCTCGATATTTTGCAATCAACCTACATAATGACCTTGGAAAAGTTTCTCTTTTGGGTATAGGTCTGCGTCATGGATTAAACTCCTATTTTCCAAAAATTCCATTTGACCTTTCAATAGCTTATTTCTTTCACAATTTTAAAAATGATCCATATATAGACAGCAAATTACATTTAGCTTCTGCATATTTGGGTAAATCCGGAAAGTGGTGGTCCTCACATATCATGCTAGGATATCAAACTTCGACGACAAAAATCAGATATTCATTTACTACTAATGAAGAAGTAAAAAATGTTAGCATTGATTTAAATAATAAATATTCTTTTGTCGCTGAATTATCAGGAGCAATTAAATTATGGATCATTACAGTTCATGGAGCCTTGACGTATTCAGGTCCTATTACCGCAACAGCAGGTATAGGACTCCGATTTTAATACCTTAATAAATTCAAGATTATGAAAACGAAATATCATCTATTCCTTTTAGCATTTATTATTTCTGGCTGTTGTGCAGACATGTCAGATATAATGAATGGTACTTCACAGCTATGTCAGGATGAAGTTTTTACAGAAACTAAAAAAATTGGTTTTACATTTGAATATGTTGTAAATACAACCAACACATTTGCTGAAGTCAATACAGTGACAGCTGAAAATATCCGAAAAGCATTGCAAGTGCCTGATGATAACTTTACACTAAAAAAGATTGAAATCACTTCTGGTAAAGTCGAATATGGTCGCTTTGATGACAATACAGCGCCGGCAATGTTTCTAAATATTGCCATTACGGGAAATACTTTTAATCAATTGCTTCTTTTGACATCAAATCAACTTTTACCATTAATTGATATACCTGAAACTCCTCTCAACCAAGCTGTAAAAATCAATGAATTTTTTAACACTGAAGGCATTAAAGGTTTGAAAGAATTATTACGAGATTATGTTTTGCTCCTAAATGATGATGGAATTAACTTTGCCTTGGTAGGAGAAGTTTCACCTAAGAATTTAACAGCTCATTTCAAATTGAATTTAATAATGTATGTAAGCATTACTTATGAGGTATGCCACTTTGTCCCTCTTGGAGAAGGAGAGAGAGTTTGTGAATGATGGCGTTGGCAGATGGTCCCAACAGAATTGTTGGGAGCAGTTTGCAGTAAAAAAAAATTAATGATTAGAAATTACAAAGCGTAATAAATATTTTTGTATTAATTTTTACATCACATTCGATCATTCCCTTTTGTCCCTTTATATCGTCAATTTTACATTGAATGTTTTGTAGATGCATATCGGTGTTATTTTAGGTTCATAATTTTTATTTACCTACAAAAATAAAAATTACGTAATAATAAAACTTCTTTGCTTACCACCTAATTTATATTGCTTTTCGCTTTTAGATTCCTCCAAGCCGCTTTCGCGCCCGCCTGACCGGACGGGCAGGGTTCCTTCACTCAGACTGTTGTCACAGTCTGCCCATCTAGATGATGGGATCGTTCAGTCATCTCTTGCTTTTTACATTCTAAAAAACGGTCTCTCTACATTCCAGATACCAAATGGAATCATCAATAGAATAAAGATAAATGCCACAGTAAACCAGATGAATGCGGTTTTGTATTTCAATGCGTCAGTTGGTTGTTTTCTTGCTTTGATGCTACCTATTTGAGCGATGGCAATACCAATGATCATGCCCAACATATGTTCGACACTCCAGAAACGCATTTCGCTATTTTTCATTGAACCTCCAAAGTCCGCTAAGATGTCTTTCATCATTGGCGATACTCCGAAGTATAGAATCAAGCCCAAAATCAATTGAGTATGTAGAGATGCTATAAAATAAGTGTTGAGTTTTTTATTCATTCCAACATAGGGCAGAGACATTTTCCAACCATTGTAATTGCCATAAATAACAATTATACCAAGCAATAGAACAAGCCAGCGAAGCCACGAGTGAAGTGTAAGTAAGAATTCGTACATAAGATTTAATTAAAAATGAAGAATTAAGAATTAAAAATGAGAAGAAGTGAAGAGTGAAAAATATTCATGGAGGTAAAGATAATGATTTAAAGACTAATTTGAACAGAAGGGTAAATTATTTTGTTGAATTAGCTTTCGTGGATTGATGTTGTTTCGAAAATTATAATACATGTCTCATAATTTCTAACTTTTCAATCAGCCTAATAACCTATTTTTGAGAAAAATTACAAACATGAAAGTCGAACAAATATATACCAACTGCCTGGCTCATGGGGCATACTACCTGGAGAGCAATGGAGAAGCTGCGGTGATTGATCCGCTTCGGGAAGTTCAGCCTTATATAGATCTTGCTGAACAACGCGGTGCTAAAATCAAGTACATTTTTGAGACCCATTTTCATGCGGACTTCGTGTCCGGTCATCAGGATCTGGCACAGAAAACCGGTGCAACTATTGTTTATGGACCGACAAAAATGAAAACCGGATTTGATGCGCATATCGCAGAAGACGGAAGTATTTTTTTACTCGGTACCGCTATAATTAAACTCATACATACTCCCGGGCATACCATGGAGAGCAGTTGTTTTTTATTGATCGATGAAAATGGAAAAGAAACTGCACTATTCACCGGTGATACTTTATTTATTGGCGATGTTGGTCGTCCGGATTTAGCACAACATGTGATCGCGGATCTTACAGAAGAAAAATTGGCAGCTCATTTGTATGATTCATTGAGAAATAAAATAATGCCACTGCCGGATGATATCATTGTGTATCCTGCACATGGCGCAGGAAGTGCCTGTGGAAAAAATCTGAGCAAAGAAACGTCTGATACCCTCGGTAATCAAAAGAAAACAAATTATGCTTTGCGCGAAGGATTGAGTAAAGAAGATTTTATTAAAGAATTGCTTAGCGGTCTCACTCCACCTCCAGGATACTTTCCAAAAAATGTGTTGATGAATATCCAGGGATATGATTCTATTGATACGGTAATGCAGCGCGGAGTGAAAGGGTTGTCTGTAAAAGAATTTGAAACATTAGCTCATGAAAATAATATTCTAATTCTCGATACAAGAAGAGCTCAGATTTTTGCACAAGGATTTATTCCAAATTCCATCAACATTGGAAT
>JAYVIT010000428.1:0-5855 GCA_043769965.1 Saprospiraceae bacterium | reverse complement strand
GGAGCTGTGCCAAATAGACTATGAAAAATGTAGGATAGGTCGGGCCACATAAAAATGGAATGTGATTTGTATTAAGAATTAAGTGAATTAATATTCGCGATTTTGTTTTTATCTTTGTATGCATAAAAGTAGGTCTTTTCTAATTGTTCATCCGATGAAAATACTGTTTATTATTCTGGTGTTGCTTGCCGCAGTTGGCATTAAATTGAATGCACAAAGCGGACTTGTGCTTGCTGCAGGTGTAAGTATGGCTTATACAGACAATCCAGCAACCAGCGAGAAGGGTAAAATGATTAGTGGATTTCATGGAAGCCTAAGCGGGCGGATTGGAAGTAAAAGCTGGTATTATAAGCCTGGATTGGAATTGCATGTAATGCAATTTTACCCGGAAAAAGTATTGAATCCATTTACATATAAGCCGGCGATGTATTTTCTCAAAGTTCCTTCGCAAATTGGATTGCGCTTAGTAAAGGCGGATAACTTCAATTTAAGAGTTTCTGGTGGATTTCAATTCAGTTTTACTTTATCCATTGATGATAACAAGGATAATTTTAATAGGAACACCATAAAAGATGTCCAAACCGGCGCATTACTGGGTGCAGGAATCGACTTAGGCCCAATAAGTATTGATGTAAATTTTGAAAAAGGATTGACAGAACTTTATACGAACACCGGTTATACTGCGGATTATCTATTGATATCTGCCGGAGTATTTTTCTAACTGTTCGACAAACTCTCTAACTTATACTAAGTTAGTCGAAGTAAAGGTATATGGCCATCGACCATTTTACTCACTCTTTTCTTCACTATTAAATGTCAAGTCGGAATTTATATTTGTAAGTTTGACCTTGACCACCTTGTTAATTAAATTAGAATCATTGTTCACAGACACCCTTAAATAGTTTTTTGTGAATCCACTGTAACAACCATTCTCTAATTTATTTTCAACAAGTACTTCCTGTATGCTATTAACAAATTGATCGTAAAAATTCAATTTCTTTTCTTCTGATAATGCTCTTAATAGTTCACTGCGCTTATGACGAAGTTCAACAGGAACAGCTGCATCAAAGTGAATAGCAGGTGTATTGTCTCTTTCAGAGTATGTGAATACATGTAAATAACTGATGTCTAGATTTTGAATAAACTGATATGTATTCGAAAAATGTTCATCACTTTCACCAGGGAATCCAGCTATAACATCGACACCGATACAAGAATGTGGCATTTTATTTTTGATATAGGTAACTCTTTCCTGGTAGAGTTCTCTTTTGTATCTCCTGCGCATTGAAGATAAAATTTCGTTATCTCCCGATTGCAATGGCATATGAAAATGGGGCATGAAATGATTCGATGATGCAACAAAATCTATTATTTCTTCTGTACACAAATTTGGTTCGATTGATGATATTCGAAATCTGCATTCTCCATTTATTGTATCAAGTTCTTTAATTAAATCTATAAAAAGTGCTTCCTTTTTTGATTTGATTCCTTCAATCACTTCAGTTCCGTTTCCAAAATCGCCGATGTTTACTCCGGTTAATACGATTTCTTTGACACCTTTTGAAATTAAATCTTCGCTGGATTTTACAATGGATTCAATTGTAGCGCTTCTCGATTTACCACGTGCAATTGGAATGGTGCAGAAACTGCATTTGTAATCACAACCATCCTGAACTTTTAGAAAACTCCTGGTACGACCTTCAATTGAATAACTCGGAATAAATTGTTTGACTTCTGATATTTCAGAATAGTAAGCATGACCATGTGGAGAATTATGATCTACAGTTTGAATGTAATCTATGATCTCAAATTTTTCAGCTGCACCCAATACTAAACTTACTCCCGGAATTGAAGCTATTTCGACCGGTTTTAATTGTGCATAACAACCCACTACAATCACTTTCGCATGCGAATTTTGTTTGATAGCTGTTCGAACAATTTTTCTACATTTTCTATCTGCCTGATCAGTGACAGAACAGGTATTGATTACATATATATCACTGGGTTTATCAAAATCAACTTCTTTATAGCCTGCCTGTTGAAAGAGTTTTCCAATGGAAGAAGTCTCTGAGTAATTTAGTTTACAACCCAAAGTGTGGAAGGCTACAGTGCGAGGAGTGGACATAACTTAAATAGTCAAAGGTATAGAATTTTAGGAATGGAGGTCATGTGGATTTATAATGATGTTAGGTATCTGTTCATCAATTAATAGAAGAGGAATGAGTTTGCTTTTTTAGGATTGAATAGAAATCATCACCATTTATTTTTACTTTCGCCTAAAGATTAAAAAGTATGAAAATTTATAAAACTGTTGTGTTTTTTTTCTCGCTCCTTATTTTCACATTTCTTTTTGGATGTGATCAAGACCCTGAAACAATTATTAAAACCGTGACTGTAAGAGATACGGTTATTGTAATTAAAACAGATACGATAACCCTTACTCAATTTATTCAGGACACAACAACCACATTTATATTGTCGCGCCATACTGAAACAACCGGCATAGGAACAGATCCAATATTGAGTTCAAGCGGGCAAGAAAGAGCAACTGAATTAGCCCGGGTGCTAAAAAATATGAAAATTCAAGCTGTCTATTCAACAAATTATAACCGCACCAAAGAAACAGCCGCTAAAATAGCAACAGGCAATTCGGTGTCCACACAAATTTATGATTCTAATCAATTAGATAATTTAGCGACTTCTATATTGCAGCTTTACAAAAACAAGGTTGTGTATATTGCCGGGCATTCTAATACAACAAATATTTTTCTTAATATTTTAATTGGAAGTACTGTTTATGGAACTATTCCAGATACCGAATACGACAATCTGTATATAGTAAATGTATCCAAAAAAGGAAATGCCAAAGTGGTGCATTTAAAATATGGAAAATGAGATATTCTAATGCAAGAATCTTAAATTGAATTTTCTTTTTGAGATTAATAGTAATTCTAAATTGAATTTATTGGTACTTAACCTTCATACCAAGCCAAGATAATATCTCTTCCAATCTGATTTTTCAATTTTGAATTTTTTATTGATTTATTTTTCTTGAACAAATTTATTTGTCCAGGAGATAAAATGAATTCGCAGGATTTTCCTTCTGCAAGCATACTGTTTGCACGTGTAGCTTGTAGTGCAGTCATTGGGACAAATTTGTAATCTGATTGATACAGATAATATTTGGTTTCTGCATCTATACGAAATGTACCTTGTTTTTGTACTGGAATCGTTACTTTATGAATTGAAATATTGTTTGAATACAATTTATCTGCAGAATTATTCTTTTTGCCGATGTTAATGAGTTCATTCAAATTGGTTTCATTTGGATTGTAAAGAATGTCGACTACTTCAGATCCATTCATAAATCCTGCATTAGTTGCGACAACTCCTTTTACTTTTCCATATGTTTTTTCACCGGTCCAAAAACAATACATACTTATAGTTGCATGTTCTAATCCTGTTTGTTTGGCTTTAAATTCTTCTTCTAATATATTCAAATATTCAGGGATCTTGATACCCAGTTTAAGTAATGTTGTATTGATTTTTGTAATCAAGCCAAACTCCGAATAATTTCCATTGATTCGATCCACAATACCATTTAAATTTGAATCCACAATTCGTACTACTGGATTATTCCAACTCGGTTCAGAAAAAAACTGAAGTGCTTCGCTATCTTTTCCTTTTTTGTTATTGTGGATACAAAGTGGAACAAAATAGGTTTCTATAGCTTCAACAATTAGCGGATGACTTAATACCTGACTACCATAATTTTTGCAAGTAGAGCATCCAGGTACTTCCTGGAAAAGAATTAGGATGGGTTTACTTAAATTTTTAGAAGAGATTTGCGCCTCTTTCAAATCTCGAAGCCATTTGACTTTCCCTAATTCAATATCGCTGGCCATAGTATCACAGGAAGCAAAAATGCAGACCCAAATAATGAATAGAGTTTTCATGTTTAAAGATAATTGTAAAATTAGTAAAACAGTACCTAGGATATTCACTTTTATTCGAAAGCATTTATTAGCACATAGATGACACGGAATAGACATATTTACACGGATTTTTTTTCATCATATAAAATACTTTTTCTAACAACTATCTAATCGGTGAATTATCCTTTTATACCGTGTCATTTGAGTGCTAATTCTTACTTATTATTCATATATTCCAATACTAGTATATTTCAGTAATGAATTTGTTATATTCATCAAATTTGCTATTTTATTCTTTTCTTTGTGCTTTAAATGAAAGCCTTGGATAGAAAAAGTAAAACGGCTCAAGAACGATTTGATAAGGAGTTTTTTCCTCATCTTGAGGCGCTGCATAATTTCGCTTTTCATTTGACTTATAATGAGGACGATGCAGATGATTTGGTACAGGAGACCTTTTTGAAAGCATTCCGGTTTATTGATAAGTATGAAGAAGGAACTAATGCAAAAGCATGGTTGTTTAAAATCCTGAAAAATGCGTATATCAACCAGTATCGCAAAGAAAGTAAAAGGCCGATACAAGTTGATTACGAAGAATCTGCTGTTTATAAAGAGGAAGATGGTCAGTATAGCAGTTATTTTGACCTTAGAGAAGAGATATTTGATAATATGATGGGAGATGAGGTTTCAACGGCAATGAATTCTTTACCCGAAGACTTCAGATCGGTAATCTGGCTTTGTGATATTGAGGGATTTAGTTATGAAGAAATTGCCAAGATTATTGAAATTCCGATTGGAACGGTGAGATCCCGGTTATTCAGAGCCAGAAACATGCTTAAAGAGAAATTAAAAGCGTATGCAGCTTCGATTGGATATAAGGATATTCGCGGAGAAAAGTCTAAATTAAATAAGGAAGAAGAATAATTGAATTGAATATTTAAATTTATAAAATATGGAGGATTCTTTTAATGATGAACTGAGCAAAAAAATAGTACAATATTTTGATCATCAGTTAAACCCAGAAGATGAAAAAGAATTCTTGTTGCAGATAAAAAATAATCCGGCCGGCAATACCGCTTTCATGAAGGAAAAACACATTCGTGAAAAACTAAAAGCTAACGTCCATCGATCCTCACATACTCATGCATTAGGTGCACAGATTATGGATCGAATTAAAAAATACCCAGGACAATAAAGTTAATTAAGAATCAAAAATTAAAAATGAATAATTAGTTCTTTAGTAATTTTTATGTTTCAAACAATTTTAGTGAACAAAAAATTTAATTCTTCATTTTTTATTTTTTAATTCGTCATTTCCTCAACTATGTTACTCGATAAATTACAATCCATATATGAACGATTCCAATATTTGGAGGAGCGCATGGCCGATCCATCTATTGTAAATAATATGGAAGAGTACAGTAAGATTTCAAAGGAATACAAGGATCTTAAAGAAATAACTGAAGTTTATATTATTTATCGGGATTCTTCACAAGCTTTTACACAAGCAAAGGAAATGATGTCTGATCCGGAATGGAGAGAAATGGCACAAGGGGAAATTGAAAATTTAAAACCCAGACTTGAGGAGTTAGAAGAAAGACTTAAAGTATTGCTGATACCCAAGGATCCTGAGGATACAAAAGATGTCATTTTTGAAATTCGTTCAGGTACAGGTGGTGATGAAGCATCTATATTTGCTGGAGACCTCTATAGGATGTACACGCGATATTTTGATACCCATAATTTAAAGTATGAAGTACTTGATGTAAATGAAGGGAATGTTGGCGGTTTTAATAAAGTTGTACTGGATATCAGTGGTGAAAATGTTTATGGTAAGTTGAAGTTTGAATCCGGTGCGCATAGAGTGCAAAGAGTTCCCAAAACGGAAGCCCAGGGAAGAGTCCATACATCTGCGGCTACAGT
>JAYVIT010000427.1:0-5876 GCA_043769965.1 Saprospiraceae bacterium | reverse complement strand
GGATTTATAAGTTACATTCATTGCCAGATCAGCTCCCGCAGTGATAGACATTGTCATAGCTTGTGAATTAGGCGATAAGTTAATCAACCGAATGTATGCTTTGGTAGTATCCGGAATACTAAGATCGTCTTCTTTGATCACCAATTCTGCATTAGTTGTGTTACCAGCCGCCATTAGTGTATAATTTCTTCCGGCGGAAATAGAAAGATTTTTGCTTGTGACAATGTTGCCAGTTACAAGATCTCTAAGTTCGAATTTCTGATTGCCGCTGTTAATTTCATTATACGCGGTAGGGTTACCAAATCCTGCGGTCAATGCTACAATGGTAGAATCCGCGACAATGACTGTGGACATATTGCCATCTGTTAGTCCATTGATAAACATGAGTTGAGCAGGTCCGGTAGGTACATCTTCCTCTTTGCTGCAGGCCATAATTAGAAAAGGAAGGATCAGTATCCAGCAATAGGATACATTGCGTAATAGCATTTTCATCTTAAAAATGTTTAGGTGTTAATAAATAGAATATTGAAAAAGGGCGTGTAACGAGTGTGTAAATATACAAAATCTTCTAACGGGAAGTACACAATTATATTATAAATCCTACAAATTAGGATGCAACTTGACCACCGACCGCCGACCAATGACCATTGACTGTCCGGCAAGTCACTGTGACTCATAGAATATAGAGAATTAAGTATTGAATTAATCGTTGTGTAGTATCCAAAATCTTATCGCTCACAGCTCATTGTTCATCTCTATTCCCTCCTTCAGCCGGAACTTGTCCCGCAGAATTGCGGGAGCCTACAGCCTTTTCACATTTTATTCGATGTTGAACATTTATTCCTTATTTTTGAATCCTAAATTAAAAACAATGAGTCTATTTGGAAGACCAAATGAAAATGGTGCACGGAGTTTTGGAAGTGGCCGAACCAAAGGTACTTTGATATTGGCGCTTATCATTGCAGGATTTTCGTATTTCAAATATTGTAGTTCGAAAACAACTAATGAGTATACAGGCATGGAGCAACATGTTGGCATTACTCCAGATCAGGAGATTGCATTGGGATTGAATGCAGCTCCGGAAATGATGCAACAACATGGAGGCTTACATCCTGATCAACGTGGTCAGGATCTCGTTGATAATGTTGGGCAGCGATTGGTCAATAATACCATAGCTTCAAAAACACCTTATAAATATGATTTTCATTTATTGGCTGATGAAGAAGTAATCAATGCTTTTGCTTTACCTGGAGGTCAGGTTTTTATTACTGCTGCATTATTCAATAAATTAAAAAATGAAGATCAACTGGCGGGTGTATTCGGTCATGAAATCGGTCACGTCATTGCACGGCATGGAGGTGAACGCATTACACAAAATGAATTGTTCACGGGATTATCTGGTGCTGCTGTTGTAGCAACAGGTGAGCAAAGCGCAGGTCAGAGTGTTGCTGCATTATTGAATCAATTTTTTGCTATGCCTTATGGCCGTGACCAGGAATTGCAATCCGATGATATCGGTGTGAAATTAATGCTCGATGCCGGATACAACCCGGAAGAAATGATTGGAGTAATGGAAGTGTTAAAAGCAGCAGGAGGACCCAACAGAACTCCAGAAAGAATGAGTACACATCCCGATCCTGAAAACAGAATTGAAAAAATTAAAGAAGCAATTCAAAAATACAAAAAGGAGAGATAATAGGTCTGAGAACTAAACTTAATTATGAGATATAAGAAATGAGATTCATAAACTATTCACCTATTATGGTTGACAAATACAAAATAAAATATTTTAAATACTAACGACTTATACTAACTGAAAACTGCTCCCGACTTTCGGGACTACAATCTGTAAACTTCTTCTTGACGAATGATGACTAAATCAATTATACTAATAATAAACCAAGCACAGGTTTTCCGTCCCGATAGTTATAGGGAGTCCGCTTCTCTATTTCACCGTTTCTCCGTTTGTCTGCTTTTCTGCTTTTCCGTTTAAACGCTTTACTGTTTTTCATGTTTACAAACGATCGAATTAAATACACAATTGCCTTTGCAATTTTAGGGATCTGCTTTTATATTCCGTTTCTTGGTGGTGTACATCTATTTGATTGGGATGAAATAAATTTTGCAGAAATCAGCCGGGAAATGTTGATCCTTAATGATTTTCTGAGAATACACATCAACTTCGAATCCTTCTGGGAAAAACCTCCCCTATTCTTTTGGCTTCAATCCATATCCATGTCGGCGATTGGAATCAATGAATTTGGCGCTAGATTGCCAAATGCAATTTGTGGCATCATAACATTAATGGTCATTTTTAATATAGGTAAAACTTTATTCAATACCCGCTTTGGTATTCTTTGGGCTGGTGCATATTTTGGTTCTGTATTGCCCCTACTCTATTTCAAATCTGGAATCATTGATCCCTGGTTTAATTTGTTTATCTTTTTAGGACTTTATTATTTTATAAAATTTTATTGGAAAAAATCCGATTATCCCAACATTGTCTTATCACAAAATAAATGGATCTATTTGTTAACTGCAGGATTGTTTATTGGATTGGGTGTTTTGACTAAAGGACCAGTCGCATATTTAATTCCAGTTCTTTGCATGGGCGTCTATTGGATTTTGCTGCGGCTTCGGTTTTACATAAATCCATTGCATTTTATTTTATTTACCTTGGCTTCAAGTATTTTTTTTATAAGTTGGTGCGCATTGGAAGTCTGGAAGAATGGATTTTCATTCATATCCAATTTTACAAAATATCAGATTGAATTATTTGCCACACCAGCAGCCGGTCATGGTGGATTTGCAGGTTATCATTTTGTGGTATTATTGATTGGTGTCTTTCCTGCATCTGTTTTTTGCATTCGTTCATTTTTTAAATCTCCATTGAGCGAATTCAAATACCAGGATAATTTCAAACGATGGATGTTCATCTTGTTTTGGGTAGTATTGATCCTATTTACTATTGTTCAATCCAAAATAGTGCATTATTCTTCCTTGTGCTATTTCCCGCTAACCTTCCTTGCGGCGCATACTATGAATCAGTTACTGGAAGGAAAAATAGTGTTCAATAATTGGTTGCGGATTGGTTTATTGGTTATTGGAGGTATTTATATTTTAGCCACAATAGCTGTAGCTATTATTGGTCAACATCCCGACTGGATAAAACCTTTGTTTGAAAGTGACCCATTCGCACAGGCAAATTTAGAAGCTGCCGTAAATTGGTCCATGTGGCATATTATTCCGGGAATTTTTCTCTTTAGTATACTTCTCATTACCTTTTGGTTTTTTAAAAATAACAATTATAAAAGGAGTTTTATCTCACTGTATTTGGGAACTGCCATTTTTGTAATGTTGACTTTGATTTTTGATATTAATAATTTTGAATCCTATTCCCAACAAGCGCCCATCGAATTTTATAAAAGCAAAGCAAACGAAGATTGTTATATTATAACTTATGAATTCAAATCTTTTGCACATTTATTTTATGCCCAAAAAAGAACCGTTACCAATCCAGAGAGTTATAATAATCAATGGCTTATTGAAGGTCCTGTTGACAAACCGGTTTATGTAGTTTCAAGAATAAATAAAATTAAGGAATTTTCGAAATATCCACAATTGGAAGAAATTGCTAGAAAAAACGGTTTTGTTTTCTTTAAGAGGAAGAAAATAGATCTTAATTAAATATTTATTAATTTATATCAAGTTATTGGGTACTCGAAAAAATAGTTAGAATGCATTTTGAAAGTTGATGATTTAACATAGGTCACAACCTAATTATTGAACTATCTGAACGAATTGCGAAATTGAATTCACAATATGTTAGCGTCCGAACCCCAACCCCTTGAAAGGGGCTTTGATTATTTCTAGCTTTTGAATTATTACTCCACGATAAAATTTTACATCTCCAAAGTGCGTGTGTCCAATCAATTCTTTCATTGACTGGAATGAATATAAAATTAGCAGAAATGAAGCCCCTTTCAAAGGGTTGGGGTTCAGACGAAATATGCTATGACTATCTGAATGTCAAAATAGTTTTTAGGAGGTTCCTTTTATTTTAAAAATTGTATCTTTAATCCTCTTTTATTGAATCACAATCATGTTAAGAACAGTTATCACAGGCATCGGCAGTTATATACCCACTGACATAAAAACGAACAAAAATTTCTTATCGAATGATTTTTATAATGAAGATAAATCGCATATCGAAACAGATTCTTCAGAAATAGTCGATAAGTTCAGAATAATAACGGGGATTGAAGAAAGAAGATATGCATCTGAGGATTTGAATACTTCCGATATAGGTACCATTGCAGCAAAAGAAGCAATTGCTGAATCACAGGTTGATGTCGAAACGCTGGATCAGGTTATTGTGGCGCATAATTTTGGCAATGTGGTAAAGAATACGAATCAAACCGATATTTTACCATCATTAGCATCTCGGGTTAAACACAATATTGGAATCCGGAATCCAAAATGCGTGGCTTATGATATTTTGTTTGGTTGTCCGGGTTGGGTTCAGGGATTGATACAAGCTGATTGTTATATGAAAGCCGGCATTGCTAAAAAGTGTTTGGTCGTTGGAGCAGAAACTTTGAGTCGCGTCCTTGATATGCATGACAGAGATAGCATGATTTATTCTGATGGAGCAGGCGCTTGTGTAGTTGAATACAAAGAAGTGGACGAAGAATCCGGTCCTGGAATATTAAGTCACACTACCATGTCTCATTGTATTGATGAAGCATTCTATTTATTTTTTGGTGAATCCAATTTTCCAGGTTCGGATCCTGGTAAGCGCTATCTTAAAATGAAAGGTCGCAAAGTGTATGAATATGCTATGAAGAATGTTCCTTCTGCAATGAAAGAATGCATCGACAAAGCAGGAATCGATTTAAAAGATTTGACAAAAATATTTTTACATCAAGCCAATGAAAAATTGGATGAAGGAATAGTAAAAGCTTTATATAAATTATACAACTTACCGGTCATACCTGAATTCATTATGCCAATGAACATTCATATGCTTGGCAATAGTTCGGTAGCCACGGTTCCTACATTGTTTGATATGGTGCGTAAAGGAAAGATTGAAGGACACTCTATTAAAAAAGGAGATATCGTATTATTTGCTTCTGTTGGCGGAGGGATGAATATTAATGCGGTGTGTTATAGAATTTAAAGAAGGTGATTAGGCTCCCGCAATCCTGCGGGACAAGTTCCGGCTGTAGGAGAAACAAAATTAGAATTAATTAAATGTTTATTGCTTCCATCTTTTAGTTCTAATGATGAATAATTTTCAGCGACTTAGTTTACATCAACTAAAACAAATTCTATCCGTGAAAATCAGTGCCTTCTGTGAGCTCCAACTATTCTTAATTAGTATTAAACTTAAGAGTATTTAAATTAAATAAAATAAAAAAGACCCTACATAGTGTAGAGTCTTTTTCTTTTTTTGCGGACCGGACGGGACTCGAACCCGCGACCTCCGCCGTGACAGGGCGGCATACTAACCAACTGTACTACCGATCCAATATGCTCATTTTCTAAAAAACGAGGGTGCAAAAATAACCAAATTCAAGACATAAACTACTAAAACCCATTTTCATATTAGAACATGATCACAAAAATATTAGAGTTTAGAACTGTTGGATTAACCAAACACCTTGCTATGCAATCAATAAAATTGTCCAAGCATAAATCTCCCGCCACTTTCTCTTAACTTGGTGCTCAATTAGGCTCCCATTTTTAACGGCCATTAAGCCATAAAGCTTTGATTTTATGATATTTATGGATTTTGAAAAGCCCCTTGAAACCCTCTATAACCAGTTGGAAAAGCTTCAGAAAATGACTGAAGAAGGCGATATCGATATGTCTGA
>JAYVIT010000426.1:0-5400 GCA_043769965.1 Saprospiraceae bacterium | reverse complement strand
GCATATTGCAATCAAAAGCAACTTTTGGGTGAATCTTCTATCATCGACAATACCGATTGGAAAAAATATGAAATTGAATTCCAATCCAAATTGGATCTCAATTATTTTGAATTGGAAGCTTTTTATAAAACGCCGGTTTTATTTCCTTACAATGGTAACATTCTATTAGATGACGCTTCACACATCACAGTTATTCCTTGTCCTACAGATACTGCATTGTATAGGAAATATAAAAGAGAAAAAGAAAAGCTGAATAAAAAGAATGCAAAGGAACTTGCAAGCAAACAAAAAGAAACAATTAAAAATACTGCTACTTCAAAAAATGAAAACCAGAAGCCGAAAGAAAAAATATTAAAATACCTCAATAATACAAAAGTAAGTGTCGGTCAGGTATTTAAAATTGAAAAACTATATTTTGGAACAGATTCAGCTGCGATAGAACCTGAATCATTTACTGTTTTGGAAGAATTGCGTGACTATTTGAATCAAAATAAAAAAATCAGGATTGAAATCGGAGGACATACAAATAATAAATGCTCCGAAAAATATTGCGAGCGCCTTTCCCTCAATCGCGCCGAAGCTGTAAAAGAATATCTCGTTAGTCAGGGGATTGATACGAAGCGAATCAATACAAAAGGCTATGGTGGAAAAAATCCTGTTGCTTCCAATTCAACTTCAGAAGGGCGACGACTCAACCAACGGGTGGAAATTAAAATTCTCAGTATAGCAGGATAGGTTAAAGACCAAGAGGCAAGAGGCAAGAGGCAAGAGGCAAGAAGCAAGAAGCAAGAAGCAAGAGGCAAAAGGCAAAATTAATTCACACGTTATTTGTTTCATTTTTTTTTTGAATTAAAATGAGTACTTAAATGCATTAATTTTGTGCGCTTAAAATTAACTTCTCACATCTGATAACTGTAACTGATGTCGACTGATGACTGACAACTATAAATGCTAAACACCGAAGGCATCATCTTCCGACAAACAAGATTTAAAGAATCCAGTTTGATCCTTGATATCTTCACAAGAGAACAGGGCCTTCAATCTTTTATTATCAATGGAGTATTTACAAAAAAAGATCAACGATTAGCATCGGTATTACAATTGATGAATATTGTTCAGCTGGTTGTTTATTTCAATGAACACAAAAATCTGCACCGGATTAAAGAAGTAAATCCATCTGTACTCTATAAACAAATACCTTTTGATATCAGGCGATCAGCTGTTGGAACTTTTATGTTGGAAGTTTGTAGAAAATCAATAAAAGGTTTTCAAGTAAACGAAGAGTTATTTGATTTTTTGAAAAGCAGGTTTATTTCACTGGATGAAATAGAACAATTAAATCCATACTACCCTCTTTTTTTCTTAGTTGATCTTTCCTATCATCTCGGATTTAATCCTCTTGATAATTTCTCTAATACTGATAATTGTTTTGATTTGTTAAATGGAACATTCTGTCCACAAAATCTTCACAATATCCATTTAGTTTCTCCAGAGGAAAGTGAGCAACTTGCTAAACTATTTCGAAAATTACCACCAGAAGAATATCTAAAATCCATCGAACAGAGAAGAAAAATTATGCAACATCTTTTATCTTTTTATAAACTACATGTTGATCAGTTTAAAGAACTTAAATCGCTAGATATTTTTAAAGAAATATTTTAGGAGAGATGGAGCTATGTCTGTTGAGATGAGATTAGATCCCTGCCGGCCAACAGGCAGGTGAATTGGACCTCGAGCGAAAGAAATGACATGTCTTATTTTCATTTCGATCTGAGTTAGTGAGGAAGACATGTCATTTCTTTTCCTTCTCCGACAAACTTCAAATTATTACTTGCCTCTTGCGTATTAGTCTGCCTCCATGCCGCTTTCGCGGTTCCTTCACTTAAAGCACTGTCGTGCTTTATCCCGCTTTGCGGGAATCGTTCAGTCATCCCTTGCCTATTGCTTATTGCTTATTGCTTATTGCTTATTGCCACTTGCCAACTTCCTCCTTATCTTTGCCCACTGATTTAAAATAATGTCAAAAATTTCATACAACAAAAAGAAATTAAAAAATGAGGAGCTTATTCATTTGTATAAAGCACTACTTTATCCCAGACTGATTGAAGAAAAAATGTTGTTGTTGTTGCGTCAAGGCAGAATTTCAAAATGGTTTTCTGGTATTGGGCAAGAAGCTATTTCTGTGGGATGTACAGAGGCTTTGGAGAAAGACGAATTGATTTTTCCATTACACAGAAATCTTGGTGTGTTTACATCCCGTGGAATGCCATTGGACCGATTGTTTGCACAATGGCAGGGCAAATCTTTAGGATACTCTAAAGGAAGGGATCGTTCATTTCATTTTGGGAATCTGGAACATGCAATTGTCGGAATGATTTCTCATTTGGGTCCGCAATTGGGATTGGCTGATGGATCAGGTTTGGCATCAAAACTTTTAAAAGAGAAAAAAGTTACTTTAGTTTTTACCGGAGAAGGTGGCACCAGCGAAGGTGATTTTCACGAAGCATTAAATGTTGCTGCCGTTTGGTCTTTGCCCGTAATTTTTATTATTGAAAATAATGGATACGGACTATCAACACCAACTTCTGAACAATACGCATGTAAAAAATTATCCGATAAAGCAATTGGATATGGAATGGAAGGATTGACCATAGATGGAAATAATATCCTCGAAGTTTATGAAACCATAACTAAATATGCCACAAGCATTCGCGAAAAACCAAGACCGGTACTTATCGAATGTATGACTTTCAGAATGCGTGGACATGAAGAAGCAAGTGGAGTTAAATATGTTCCAAAAAATTTATTGGATGAATGGGCTGAAAAAGATCCCATATCAAATTATGAAAATTGGTTGATCGAAGAACATATTTTAACGAGTGAAGAAACTGATTCGATAAGAAAAGAATTTAAAAAACAAATACAAGAAGATGTAGAAAAAGTTTTTGAATGGCAAGATGAACCAGTTTCTGTTCAACAAGAATTGGATGATGTGTATGCAAAATTTCAATTCATTGAGCAAGTCCCTGATTCAAATTCAACACCAAAGAAAGTAAGATTTATTGATGCCATTAAAGATGGATTGGATAATGCGATGACAAAGCATCCAGGATTAGTATTGATGGGACAGGATATTGCCGGATATGGTGGAGTGTTTAAAATTACAGAAGGGTTCCTGGCGAAATATGGTGAAGACAGAGTTCGAAATACTCCGATCTGCGAAAGTGCAATAGTTGGAGTTGCACTTGGATTAAGTTTGAAAGGAATCAAATCCATGGTCGAAATGCAGTTTGCGGATTTTGTTTCCAGCGGATTTAATCAGGTCGTAAATAATTTAGCAAAAGTGCATTATCGCTGGGGACAAAATGCAGATGTTGTTGTTCGCATGCCTTGTGGTGCAGCAACTCAGGCTGGTCCATTTCATTCACAAACTAATGAAGCCTGGTTTGCACATACTGCAGGATTAAAAATAGTTTATCCATCCAATCCCTATGATGCAAAAGGATTGCTTTTGACTGCATTCGAAGATCCCAATCCGGTTCTATTTTTTGAACACAAAGCATTGTACAGATCTGTTGAAGGTGACGTTCCAGATGGATATTACAATATTCCATTTGGAAAGGCTAAACTGGTAAGGGAAGGTGAAGAATTAAGCATCATAACATATGGTTTGGGAGTGAAGTGGTCCGAAGAAATTCTCGATAAAATGCATATTGAAGCTGACTTAATTGATCTTAGGACTTTGGTACCGCTAGATTATGACACCATTAAAACTAGCATCCGTAAAAATGGAAAAGTATGCATACTTCATGAAGACAATCAATTTGCTGGAATCGGCGCTGAGATTAGCGCCTGGATCAATGAAAATTGGTTTCAATTCCTGGATGCTCCGGTCATCCGTTGTGCCTCACTTGATACTCCGATCCCTTTTGTTAAAAGATTGGAGGACCAGTATCTCGCATACTCGGTTTTAGAAGAAAAACTTAGATATTTGCAGTCCTATTAAAAAAGACATGATACAAATTGATCAAATAATTTCTGTAGGCAGTAAGCCTACATTATTCAAATTGATAGCGACGAAGCCAAACGGTCTCATCCTTGAAGATTTAAGCACGAATAAAACCAATTTTTACTCTTCCCGGACCTTTCAGTTTTCTCCTTTAGAATCTATTGGAATCTATACCTTATCAGACAATATTCCATTAAAAGAAGTGTATGAAAGGTTTTTACAAGGTGAAGAAAAAACACCTGTACCACAGGATGTCACAACAGATCAGGACTATAAAACATATTTTGAGCAATTGCTTCCGGAATATGACCGATACCGTGTACATGTAAAGGATATGAAAAAATGTATTAAGTGGTATCATCAGTTAAAAGCGATGGGATTTATTACATCAGAAGCAGGAACCCCTGACTAAAGTCAGGGGCAATTGAATCAGGGGAAATTGAAAAAATTTGAAATTCACAATGTATAAAAATAAAAAAGTTGTAGTTGTTTTACCTGCCTACAATGCAGCGCTCACATTAAAAAGAACCATTGATGAAATTCCAATGGAACTTGTCGATGAGCTCATTTTGTGTGATGATGCAAGCAAAGACAGCACATTTGAATTGGCAAAAGAATTGGGTATTCATCATTGCATTCGTCATGAAGAGAATAAGGGATATGGTGGAAATCAGAAAACATTATATCTCAAAGCAATGGAAATCGGTGCAGATATAATCATCATGTTGCATCCCGATTATCAATACACTCCCAAATTGTTACCTAGTATGATCAACATTATTGGAGAAGATTTGTATCCCGTAGTCCTTGGTTCAAGAATTTTAGGGAAAGGTGCCTTGAAAGGAGGAATGCCTTATTACAAATATATATTTAATAGATTGCTGACGATGTTTCAAAATGCAATGGTCGATTATAAACTCTCTGAATATCATACAGGATATAGAGCATTTTCAAGAACTGTTCTTGAAAATATTTCATTTAAAACCAACTCCGATGATTTTGTATTCGACAATGAAATGTTATCTCAAATCATCTACAAGAAATTTCAAATAGCCGAAATCAGTTGCCCGACTAAATATTTTGATGAAGCATCATCCATTAATTTTAATAGAAGTGTAAAATATGGTTTGGGTGTATTGAAAGTAAGTATTAAACATTTTTTACAAAGAAATGGAATATTGAAATTCAGGATGTATATCTGAAATAGGCTGTAGACTGTAGACTGCCCCGTAGGGGTCCCTTCGGGATAGGCTGTAGGAAAAAATAGAATTCAAATAATCAGAGTTCCATTTTATTGTAGTTTTTTTTATTATTTTTTATCTTCTTTTGTTTATTTGCCTATTGCTTCTTAGTCTGCTTCCAAGCCGCTTTCGCGGTTCCTTCACTTAAAG
>JAYVIT010000425.1:0-3111 GCA_043769965.1 Saprospiraceae bacterium | reverse complement strand
TCCTCGCATTGATTCCAAAAATCGACTAGTTTACCTTATTGAAAATGAAACACTTTACATCTATTCTTTGAAAGACCATTATATATAGATATATAATTTTTGGTATTACCCAAAATTAATATGAATTATAGACTTAAAATTTTAGCAGAAGTCTTATTTCATTTTATCACATCCACCCTAACAACTTCGCAAATTTCATCATCTCACTTTGATTACTGATTTTCAATTTGCCGGTTAGAATTGCCATCATTGGATTGAGTTCGCCTTTGAATACTTTTTTCAAATCATCTGCATTCGCTTTGACGACACAGGTTGGAATTCCATTTAGACCTTCACTGGTTTTCATGCTTCCATTTTCTACAAGTATAGTTACTTGTCCACCTTCCTCCCCATCCAAGTCAAAATGAAAACAGGTAGACATTCCTTCAAGAGCATGAGTATTTACTTTTTCGGGTAAATGGAGTAAAAATTCTTTTGTTTGCATGTTGTTTATTTAGTGAATCTGATTAGATCATTCGATGGGTTTACATCGATCAACTGATTATCCGGATTTAACTTTATTTCTATTATTTCATTTTCGTTTTTTTCGATTTCGAATTCATAATATGGATTGACCCAGGACCATTCAGGAAGTTGGTTGACTCGTGTATTTGCTGCAAATTGTTTTTTACCCATCATCAAACTTAAAGGTATATAGTAAAATGAACTGCTTCCATCGGAATATTTAATTTTTAGTTCAACCGGCATTGGAAGTAATTCATTCCGCGTCAATCTGCAAATTGTTTTTCCATTAATGGTGTAGACGCTATCTATTCCATAGTCAGCTTTCTTGGTTGTGTACACAAAATATTCTTTAAACCAATCCAATTCAAGATCTGAAGCTTTCTCCATAATTCGAATAAAATCATTTGGATTGGGATGTCTGAATTTCCACTTCCAGTAATAATCGAGAAGGCCTTTGTCAAAAGTTTTTTCTCCCATTATGTATTTCAATTGAGTGAGAAAGACTGCACCTTTATTGTATGAACCCATACCATATGCCCGATTAGTTGAATAATGATCGGCATGTGTACTGAGTGCTTCCTCTTGTCCGCTTTGTGCGAATGCAATATAATTTGCGATGGTTTCTGCATGTGGATCTTTTTCCACTTCACCAGATATCATTTTTTCTTTTCGAAGATAATTCATCACTTCTTCATCTGCAAACGACGCGAATCCCTCATCCATCCAGGGGTACAAACTTTCATTGGAAGCAAGTATCATCTGATACCAACTGTGCATTAATTCGTGCATGGATACACCTACCAGACTATTTATAGGCCTGTTGCCTGTAATTAAAGTTGCCATTGGATATTCCATGCCACCATCTCCCCCCTGAATAAAAGAATATGATTTGTATGGATAGGGTCCATACCTGGATTCAATAAAGTCCAACGCTTTATCTACAATTTCTGGCAACTGGCTCCAGGATTCTTTTGTCTTTTCATTTTCCTGAAAAAAGAAATGAAGAACACAATCATTTTTTCTTTTCAAAGTAGTGTGGGTATAATCGGGATCAGCAGTCCATACAAAGTCATGAACATTATTAGCAACAAACCTCCATTTTTTATTAGTGCGATTTGAAGATTTTTCAGAATAACCACAACCCACTTGATCCGGATTTTGCAGGATGCCTGTCGCTGCTATGCAATACTTTTTATCTATGCTAATTGTAACATTGTAATCACCCCAGGGGCCATAAAATTCGCGGGCTACATAAGATGGTGTGTGCCATCCCTGTTCATCATAATTGCATAATTTAGGATACCACTGTGCCATAGAGTAATCTATACCCTCTTTATTATCCCGGCCACTGCGACGGATTTGAATTGGAACCTGAGATTCAAAACTCATATCGATTAGCACGGATTGACCCGGAGCAATTGGCTTGTTTAACTGAACCTCAAGTATGGTTCCACGAACTTTGTAATGAAGTTTATCACGGCCTTGTTTGATCCACCTGATTTTGTGATAACCGATTTCATCTTTAGTAAGCAATTGGATTCTGCCTCCGATACGGGGGTCAGGATCAGGTATCAAACGCGACCTGATATCCATATCGCTCCCGGGTTGAAAGGCATTAAAATACAAATGATAAAATAATTTTGAAAGCGTATCAGGACTATTATTAAATAGCTTCAGGTTTTGCGTCCCTTCAAATTTGTGTTGGTCCGCATTAAAACTGATTTCCATCTTATATTCTACGCGTTGTTGCCAGCGATAAGATTGCGCAGAAAGCGAATGAATTGTTGAGATAATAATTATTACTAGCAATTGTCTAATCATGTCTTAGATTTTATTTAGGATAAAGTTCATTGAAAACATTCTAATTTTTAAAATAGTATACAAACTGGATTTCTGTTTTACCTAGGGACAGGCAAAAGTATTCAATAGATTAAATTTAATTTTGTTAAATAATTGAATTATTTTTGTCATCATGAAATTTGAGAATCAAAAAAACACGGGATATCTGTTACTGGGATTGGCTTTGATAGTCTTTTTTAGCCGTTTAATACCACATCCCCCTAATTTTACAGGTTCACTTGCAGCCATTATATTTGGTTCGGTGGTCTTGAGAAGCTGGAAAGCACTGATCGGTATTATTCTGGCTTATTTCTGCTCTGATTTGGTTATCAATAATATCATGTATTGGCATAATGAGTTTGTATGGTTAAGCCCGGGATTCTATTGGATTTTTATGCCTTTCGTTATTATTTTTTTATGGAACCTTCTTCGTTCTAAAAAGGAAATTAGTCCATTGGGAATTTTTGGTTCTTCGTTATTCGCTTCTATCATCTTTTTCCTGATCAGTAATTTTGGAGTATGGAGTGCATCCAAAATTACATATACTCATGATCTTAGCGGTTTAATGTTATGTTATTTCAACGCGCTTCCTTTCTTTGGCTATGAATTAGCGGGCACACTATTTTACTCTTCCGCAATTTTCAGTGTTTATTGGCTTTATTTTTATCAATATCGTATCAATGTCTCCAAAGGATGAATTGATTTCAAAATCATCTTTAGATAAAATTATCTCGAATAACAAAGACATTGCTGGCGAGACGCCTGCAA
>JAYVIT010000424.1:0-2459 GCA_043769965.1 Saprospiraceae bacterium | reverse complement strand
CCGCTACAGATTGCCCACTTACGAATTGTAACAGTTTATCAGCTATTACAGTGCAAAAATGCAGTGCGGAAGGAAATCCAACTTATATTGGTACAATTAATGTAACGGTGCCAAAAGGATATAAACCATGTCCAGGATCTAGTTTCTTTATGCATTCCTCAAACACAATAGCAAAAGTTAATTCATTTCATGTCACTAGTTTGAATAGTTCTTCTGACATTGTTACAATAAGTATAAATTTAACCCCAGCCTCTGGATCCTCGTTTCCTGGTACTGCTTCCACATTGTCTTTTACTTTGTGTAACAATGGGACGGTCCAATGTTACACTTTATCTGCAAATGGATCTAGTTGCAGCTCGTGTGATGTGATAGAAGTGAACATGACTTGTGTGCATGGATCTAGTCTTTCACCTCCATATGTTTATCAAGGTACTGTGACTGGCTTGCCAACTGGGACCCCTTCTCAAACATTGAGCACACAATCCGGATTTACACTTTCAGGCAGCACGATTCAAATTTCATCCTCAAACCCAAATTTGACAAGCGCTTCTGCATTGTTAGTTTATGGTACAAATCCAAATACTGATTGTTACAAATTAAAAATAACAATTGACCCATGCCCTCCTCCTCCAACAACATGTGTAGAAAGTTGGGACTCTAAAAATTTTGATTGTGAATCCACTTCTTCGAATCCAGTTGTATTTAACATTTCAAATATGACCGTACCTAATAGTGGATATGTAATTTGTGGAGATGGTTTAGTTGGGTCTATTGACGGAGGAGGAACTGTAGCAGTAAATTCATCTAGCATTGTTGGAACAGATTTTAACTTCGACCTTACAGTTACCATGCCTGCGGGCACATATGATGGTAGTCGAATCAATGAGATGCGTTTGTATCTCTGTGACTCCCGTGGCGATGTAGTATGCTTTTACTTCCCACTGAGGCTATATTGCGAAGAGGTTGATATTGATCCAAGAAGTCGGATTGCAGATGCATTTAAAATAAGTCCGAATCCAAGTTTTGATCAATTTACATTGGAAATGCCTAAATCCTTTGGTCAGAATGAGAAAATAAGTGTAGAGCTATTAAGCACATCCGGAAAATCTGTGTTTAGAACCACGACAAAAGAACATATTTTAACAGTGGATACCAAGAAATTGGATGCGGGAATATATTACATTGTTGTGTCCAAGAATAGTGAAAAGCTATATCAAGAAAAGGTAATAATAATAAGGTAACTATGTAATTGATGAGGTGCAAGCTTAAATCTTGCGCCTCTTTTTATAATATGGATAAACTCATTGGAATTCTAATTTTATTCATTTGTTCGAAGATTTGTACCCAATCTTCTAGCTTGGATAATTTTATTTGCGGCAATACAATTAATGGAGCCTCAGAAATATTAATAAACAATGATCTTGAAAAAAATTATATAAACTTTGTTAGAAAAAATATTGAATCTAAACATAATGCTATCCTAACCTTGCCAATTGTTTTTCACTTAGTACACAATAATGGTATAGAAAACATAGATGACAGCCTAATTGTGCAGAGTTTAACAAGACTTAATGATGCCTTTAATAATAGAGGTAGGTATAAAGTTGCGAGTGGAGTGAGTTCAAATATTGAGTTTTGCCTGGCAACAAGAGATCCGAAAGGCAGTCCAACTACAGGAATCAATAGAATAATTTCAGAACGAACAAATTATAAATCAGATCTGGATCAGGGTTTTCTTACTACCATAGCAAATTGGGACAGCAAAGAGTATATTAATGTGTTTATTTTGAATAGTATTTGTTTAGGGTCAAACTGCAATGTAACGGGCTATGCATATCAACCCAATGCGCATGGCTTACCTTTTGATGGTATTTTTATTGATGTTCAAGATTTCTTTAAAGAAGGGATCATTCCAAATATTTTAATTCATGAAATGGGGCATTACCTTGGATTAGATCATACTTTTAATGGTGGGTGCATTAATAATAATTGTTTAGTAGATGGAGATAAAGTATGTGATACTCCGCCTGACAAAAGTAATCTAGCTATGGATTGTTTTTTCCAATTTAATTCATGTAAAACTGATGATGATGATGGCTCACCAAATAATCCTTTCAGAAAGATTTCTTTAGGTGGAATTGGAGATCGGAATGATTTGACAGATAATTTTATGGATTATGGATATACATCTTGTCAAAATCAATTTACCCTTGGGCAAGCGGATCGTATGCATTTCTTTATAGAAAATGTTAGAGGTAGTTTGTTGGACTCAAAAGCATGTATGATGCCGTGTCAAAATCAAACTATGGCAGAATTCAGCATTGATAAATCATCATATCAATCGGGAGATAAAATAACTGTAGTAAATACTAGTCAAAATTTCGAAAAGGTTCAATGGTATTTAAACAACATTTTTTATACAGATTCATTTCTACCGGATTTCACAAAATTAAAGCAAG
>JAYVIT010000423.1:0-2852 GCA_043769965.1 Saprospiraceae bacterium | reverse complement strand
TACAACCATAAGCAGCCCACCGGCAATGGTTGCTGAAAATTTCAATAACTTACTTTTATGTGGTTCTACATCTGCATTTAAGTTAAGCATCATTATTACATAAAGAAATAAAACCATTATTGCTCCGGCATAAACAATTATATGAACAGCAGCAAGAAATTGAGCATTCAACAAAACATAATGTCCGGCAATTGCAAAAAAAGTAAGAATTAAATAAAGTACACTATGGATAGGATTTTTTGAAACTACTACCATCAAAGCACAAAGAATAGACAAAAAAGAAAGAAAATAAAAAAGATATAATATCACAGGTGTTGGTATTTGTGGATTATGTTTGACTAATTATGTAATAATATATTCAGGAACTAATTAATGATTAAAATTATTAATTCACTTTTTTTAATGACCTTTTTTCTTGAAGTCAAGTGAATTATTTAATTGATTATGTTGAAGTGTTTTGTCTTTTTTGAATTCTATAACTTCTTTTGTTTGTCGCTTACTAATATCAATTGGGTCGTTTACTGATTCAACAAGTTTATCTTTGCCGTAAATAAATTCATTTCTTTCAAATGATGTAGGAACGAGGCGATCGGTTAAAAATATTGCTTCCTTAGGGCATGCCTCTTCGCAAAGTCCGCAAAAAATACAACGAAGCATATTAATTTCATACATCGAAGCATATTTTTCTTCACGATATAATTTTTCATCGCCGGTCTTTCTTTCTTCGGCTGTCATCGTAATCGCCTCTGCCGGACAAGCTACAGCGCATAATCCACAGGCTGTACAACGCTCTGCGCCATTTTCATCGCGCTTTAAAACATGTTGGCCACGATATACCGGAGCAAATTCACGTTGTACTTCAGGATAAGATATCGTCGCCTTTTTTCTAAAAAAATGCTTCAAAGTAATTGTCATGCCATTTAGTATAGCAGGAAAATAAAGTTTCTCAAGAAACGTAAGTTCTTTTTTGACTACTACTTTACTTTTATTTGTAAGAGGTTGCAATTGGTGATTATTTGATATTTGTTATTGTTAATAGTTAATTGATTATTTATTTTTTGAGATAAATTTAAATGAGTTGATCATAATATTAATTGATTAACAAATTTTTATTTAAGTTTTCCGAAATACCACATGGCAAGACCGGTGATGAATATATTTAAGATTGATAGTGGAATAAGTTTTTTCCAGCCAAGAGTCATTAGTTGATCGTAACGAAAGCGTGGCAATGTCCAGCGAATCCACATAAAGAAAAATATAAAGAAAAATATTTTTCCAAATAAGAATACCGTGCCGGCCAAACTTAACAAATTAGGATCGTGAATAAACCTTCCTATGAATGGCATATTATATCCTCCAAAATATAATGTACTGATAATTGCTGAAGAGATGAACATGTTTATATATTCAGCAAATAAATAAAATCCTAATTTCATAGAACTGTATTCGGTATGATATCCGCCAACAAGTTCAGTCTCACATTCCGGAAGATCAAAAGGGGCACGATTGGTTTCAGCGAAAGCACAAATAAGGAAAATAATAAATCCTAGAGGTTGATAAAAAATATTCCAGTTTCCTCCTGCTTGCTGCTCCGTAATCTCACGCACACTTAAAGTACCCGTCATCATCACTAAAGCAATTATAGAAAGTCCCATTGCTATTTCATAACTGATCATCTGAGAGGATGCTCGCAATGCTCCGAGAAGAGAATATTTATTATTTGATGCCCAACCGCCAATCATAATACCATAAACACCGATAGAAACAACTCCGAATACGTATAATATTCCAATATTTACATCCGTTGCCTGTAAAGGATAAAATACTCCGCTAATGGTAAGACCATTTCCCCATGGAATAACTGCACTGGTCATCAAAGCAGTCATCATTGAGAGACATGGACCGAGAATGAATAAAAATTTATTTGACACATCGGGAATAATTTCTTCCTTCATGAACATCTTAACTCCATCGGCAACAGGTTGTAATATTCCGAAAATTCCTGCCCTGTTTGGTCCTAAACGATCTTGCATGAATGCCGCAACTTTCCTTTCTGCATATGTAGAGTACATGGCAATAAGCAAAGACAGCATAAACACCGAAACGATGATTGCAATTTTTACGATGACAAAAGTTGATATCATTTATTCGTTTTAATTTCTGACGATGAAATTTGCTTTCCTATTGGTACCACCTGAACATTATTTAACAATGGTTTATGTTCCGGCTCTTTTAATGTATAATGATTTTGCGAAATTACTGAATGACGTTCGATATTACTCGGGCCTTCAATAATCCAATCAGCGGTTTCTTTTTTACTAAATCTGCAATCATTACAAATCCAATCAATGACTTCTCCGTATTTATCTTTTCTACCGGTAATTCTGAAAACTTCATTTCCCTTCATCCATAGCATAACTTTTCCTGCACATTTCGGACAATCACGATGAGCGTCGACAGGATTTACATACCAAACACGGCTTTTGAAACGAAAGGTGCGATCAGTAAGCGCACCAACCGGACAAACATCGATCATGTTTCCGCTGAAATCATTATCAATCGCTTTTGAAATATAGGTTGATATCTCTGCATGATCTCCACGATCCAAAATACCATGTACTCTTTTATCAGTTATCTGGTCGGCAATATAAGTACAGCGGTAACAAAGGATACACCTCGTCATGTGTAATTGTATGTATGGACCGATATCTTCTTTATCAAAAGTTCTTCTCTTAAATTCGTAGCGTGTGCTTTCTTTACCGTGGTCATAACCCAGGTCCTGTAAATGACATTCGCCGGCCTGGTCACAAATAGGACAATCCAGCGGGTGGTTGATCAATAAGAACTCTACC
>JAYVIT010000422.1:0-6206 GCA_043769965.1 Saprospiraceae bacterium | reverse complement strand
TTACCTCAATGATATCTAACATCACTCCGGAGGTGATTTTGATATTCAATGTATTGGCTTTTCCACCCAAAACATTAATTCCTGTTGTCCTTTGAGATTTGTATCCTACATAACGTGCTTCCACCTCATACCTTCCCGGATCCAATTGTACACTATAATTACCGTCAAAATCGGTAACAATAGTTGTTACCTGGATACCATTTTTGTAGATCAGAAGTCCGCATTGGATAATCGGTTCTCCATTGTCACTGTCTGTTACTTTTCCTGTCAACGAGGTTTGACTGAATGCTGATAATCCGCAAAGGAATGACAGACTGAATAATAACCATAATCGTTTGAACATAATGTGAAGTTGAGAAATCTTTCTTAAAAAAATTTTGCAATGTTAAGAATTTCTAAATGCATTTCATAACCTGTCAAATTCAAATTGCCATTTTTTGGGACATCTTAACGTATGTCGACAAAAATCTATAAGTAAGTGACTGGCCTACAACTTTATACAATTAGATACTTCCTGAGATTTTATCTAATTTTTTCAACATAATTTCAGCAATTTTTTGCTTGGACTGATGGGTCCATCCCGCAATATGCGGACTAAGCAAAACTTGCTCCATGCTATATAATTCATCATACATGATCTTTTCAGAATCTGAAAAGCTGGAAGGCTTTTCATTTTCAAAAACATCAAGGCAAGCTCCTTTGATCTTGCCGGACCGCAGCGCTTCCAATAGATCTAAGGTATTTACAATCTGTCCCCGGGAAGTATTGATAAGATAAAATGAATTCCGGCAACCGGAAATAAAGTTCTTATCAATCAAATACTTTGTTTCTGAGCTCAGAGGGAGATGTAAACTGATCAAATCGGCCGATTCTCTGATTTCATTTACATCTTTAACGAGGCTATAACGGCCTTCACAGTTTGAAAGCTGCTTGTACTTATCATAAACCAGTACTTTAACATTAAATCCCCGAAGCAATTCTTCAAATCGCTGGCCGGTATGACCATAACCAATGATACCCAGGGTTTTACCATTTAATTCTTCGCCTCGATTTTTTTCGCGTTGCCAATTTTTAGTTCTCAATTCGCGATCTGACCTGTTCAGGTTTCGAAATAATGATAAGATCATACCCAAAGCATGTTCTGCCACTGCATTGCAATTGGCTTCAGGAGTATTTATCAATTGAATTCCTTTTTGAGTGGCTACTTTTACATCAATAATCTCCATTCCAGAGCCTAATCGTCCAATCCATTTTAATTTTTCTGCACGTTGCAGAAAGGCTGCATTCGCTATAATCTTACTATTAATTACCAATCCCTGATATTGTCCAATAATATCCCTGGTTTCATTTAAACTGATATTGGGTTGATAATCCACTTCCCAATTCCGGACCTTTAGTCCTTCTATCAACATTGGATGAACATCATCCGTGATTAGTACTTTCATTTGATACCTGCTATCTGTTAGTTGCTAGTTGTTGAAAAACAATTTCTTCATTCCTTCCCCGCATTGCGGGATCTCCTCCCGCTAGCGGAATCCGACATTCTTTAATTCTTTAATTCCTTCATTAATTCATTCCTTCATTCTCCAAGCCTCTTATCTTTGCGCAAAATAACGATTTAATGCCAAAAGATCCATCGATCCGTTCCGTGTTAATAATAGGAAGCGGACCTATCATCATAGGGCAAGCCTGTGAATTTGATTATTCCGGGACACAAGCCTCAAGATCTTTAAGAGAAGAAGGTATAGAAGTCAGTCTGATTAATTCCAATCCTGCTACAATTATGACTGATCCTGTTACAGCAGATCATATTTATTTGTTACCGCTCACTGTTGATAGCATAATTAAAATTTTAGAAGAACGAAAAATCGATGCTGTACTTGCCACTATGGGCGGTCAAACTGCTTTGAATCTTGCAATAGAAGCCGACAAACAAAATGTTTGGAAAAAATATGGAGTGCGAATGATCGGCGTAGATGTCAATGCTATTGAACTAACCGAAAACAGAGAGATGTTTCGCAAACACATGATACATTTAGGTGTACAGATTGCGCCATCACAAATTGCAAACTCCTTTCTCGAAGGCAAAGAAGCAGCACAAAAAATAGGCTATCCCTTGGTCATTAGACCTTCTTATACATTAGGAGGTTCTGGTGGAAGTTTTGTACTCAAAGCAGATCAGTTTGATGATAATTTACGAAGAGGATTGGATGCATCTCCAACGCATGAAGTCTTGATTGAAAAAGCAGTATTGGGTTGGAAAGAATTTGAATTAGAACTTCTCAGAGATCAGAAGGATAATGTGGTCATCATTTGCACTGTAGAAAATGTGGATCCAATGGGAATTCATACAGGAGACAGCATTACAGTAGCACCAGCGATGACTTTATCTGATACCGGATACCAAAGAATGCGGGATCTGGCCATAATGATGATGCGATCACTGGGCAATTTTGCAGGAGGATGCAATGTACAATTTGCAATGAATCCGGAAAATGAAGAAATCATTGCCGTTGAAATCAATCCAAGAGTATCGAGATCTTCTGCTTTGGCAAGTAAAGCGACAGGTTATCCCATTGCAAAAGTTGCAGCCAAACTGGCTATAGGTTATTCACTAGATGAATTAACAAATCAAATTACCGGAACCTCTGCTTTTTTTGAACCTGCATTGGATTATGTAATTGTAAAAATGCCCAGATGGAATTTTGAAAAATTTCACGGAGCTGATCAACGATTGGGATTGCAAATGAAATCAGTAGGCGAAGTTATGGCAATCGGAAGAAGCTTTACAGAAGCATTACAAAAAGCTTGTCAATCACAGGAGAATGACAGGCATGGACTGGGTGCAGACAAAAAAGAATGGATTAATACTTCGGATATTTTGGAGCGTTTGGAAATTGTAAGTGATGATCGCATATATAGATTAAAGGACGCACTGCGACTTGGTGTACCTGAAAAAACAGTTTATAAATTGACTGGAATAGATCCATGGTTTATCCGAGAAATAAAAAAACTTGTACTACTTGAGGACCAGTTAATGAAGTACAACATTCCAGAAGATATTCCACGAGAATTTTTTATAGAACTCAAACAAAATGGATACAGTGATAATCAAATTGGCTGGTTGATGCGTGTTGATGAAAAAGATGTAATCAAACAACGCAAGAAACTCGGTATTCGAAGAGTATTTAAAGTTGTGGATACTTGTGCCGCAGAATTTGAGGCGAAGACACCTTATTATTATTCCACTTTTGATGAAGAAAATGAAAGTGTTTCTCACGATAGAAAAAAAATTATTGTGTTAGGTTCTGGTCCCAACCGAATTGGCCAGGGAATTGAATTTGATTATTGTTGTGTACATGGCGTGCTTGCAATCCGTGAAGAAGGCATGGAAGCAATTATGGTGAATTGTAATCCGGAAACTGTTTCAACTGATTTTGACATTGCAGATAAATTGTATTTCGAACCGATTTATTGGGAACACATTGAAGAAATTATCGATCATGAAAAACCAGAAGGAATCATCGTTCAACTCGGTGGACAAACTGCATTAAAACTAGCCGAAAAAATTCATCAGAAAGGAATTAAAATAATTGGAACAGATTACAACAACATGGATATTGCGGAAGATCGCGGTCGGTTCTCTGATTTGTTAAAAGAAATGGATATTCCTTATCCAAGATATGGAGTAGCAACTGATGCTGATTCTGCATTAGAGGTAGCACGGAAAATCGGATACCCGGTTTTAGTCAGACCATCTTATGTTTTAGGTGGACAACGAATGCGCATCGTGATAAATGATGATGAACTCGAACGGCACGTGCTTTCTATATTCAAACACATGCCCGATAATAAAGTATTGATTGACCAATTTTTGGAAAGAGCAAAAGAAGCAGAGATAGATGCCATCTGTGATGGAGATGATGTACATATCATGGGAATCATGGAACACATCGAACCAGCAGGAATTCATTCTGGTGACAGTTCTGCTGTTCTGCCTCCATACAGTTTAAGTGAATTAGCAATTCAAACTATGATTGAATATTCTAAACGAATTGCTCATCAACTGCAGATCAAAGGATTGATCAATATTCAATTTGCATTAAAAGATGATCATGTGTATGTAATCGAAGCAAATCCAAGAGCTTCGCGCACCACGCCATTTATTGCAAAAGCATACAACATGCCGTATTTAAATATTGCTACAAAAGTGATGTTGGGTACAAAGAAATTGAAAGATTTTAAAATGGAAAATAAGATGGATGGATATGCGATCAAGATTCCGGTATTTTCTTTCAATAAATTTCCAGGTGTTGATATTAGTTTAGGCCCTGAAATGAAATCAACTGGAGAAGCGATACATTTCATCAAAGATTTGTATGATCCATATTTTAGAGAAATTGATTCCAAACGGAATATGTATTTGACTAGATAAATGAAAACCAAACGCGATATCGTAGAAAACTGGTTACCAAGATACACAGGTATCAATCTGAATGAATTTGGTCAATATATTATTCTTGTGAATTTCAGCTTGTATGTAGAATTGTTTGCTGAATGGAATAAAGTTGAAATAAAAGGTCGGGATAGATCAATGATCAACGCAACAGCAAATAATATTACAATTATTAATTTTGGAATGGGTAGTCCGAATGCAGGTACGATTATTGACTTACTTACTGCTATAAAACCAAAGGCTGTGTTGTTACTTGGCAAATGTGGTGGATTAAAAACCGGAAAAAATAAAGTTGGCGATTTTATTTTACCGATTGCAGCCATTCGTGGTGAAGGTACTTCAAATGATTATTTACCACCTGAAGTGCCTGCATTGCCTGCGTTCGCTTTGCAAAAAGCCATATCAACGACAATCCGGGAATACGAACAGGATTATTGGACCGGTACAGTTTATACCACCAACAAGCGCGTTTGGGAACACCGGCTTGATTTTAAAAAATACCTAACCAGATTGAGAGCAATGGCTATCGACATGGAAACAGCCACCATTTTTGTTGCTGCTTTCAAAAATCGTATTCCTGCCGGAGCCTTACTTTTGGTTTCTGATATGCCAATGGTACCAGAAGGAGTCAAAACCGAAATTTCAGATAGAGACGTAACCGATAATTATTTACACATGCACCTTAAAATTGGAATCGATTCTTTGCGCAAGCTGATTAATCATGCACAAACGGTCAAACATTTGCGGTTTGAAGAATAGTTGAAGAAAGTGAAAAATGAATAGTGAATAGTGAATAAAATTTTTCACTCTACACTTTTCACTTTTAGTTTCTTCTTAATGCCTTATTTGTTGAAAAAATAATTCGGAATATTTCATCTCTAATTTTATAGCACTAATTTTTCACTATTCACTTTTAGTTTCTTCTTTGTATCCCAGTTTCTTATAAAGCTTCGCAGAAATATCTTCGCTGTCACTGAAATAAAGTATACCAACTGAATTGTCAAAAATGAAAACATAATTTTCTTCTTTGCCAATTTCCTGCAAGGCTTTGTTGATTTTATCGAGAATGGGTTGTATCAATTCCTGCCTTCTTTTTTCAAGTGAGGCTTGAGCAGATTGACGATAATTGCTCAATGCATTTTGATCGACTTCCAAATCTGATTCCATTTGTTTTTGTTGAATGGCTGTAAGGTTTCCGGATTTAACATCGGTCTGATATTTTTTGAGCTTTTCCTTGTATTTGTTGACCATTTCTTCTCCGGTCTTGGTCAAAGATGCATCGTATTGCTTAAGCATGGTTGAAGCTTGTTTTGCTTCATTTAGTGAATCTATTAAACGCACTGTATTCACATGACCCACTTTTTGAGCAAATGATGCAAGAGAAATGAAACATATACAAATAGTATACGAAAGTGTATGTACTCTCATCTATAATTAATCTTTAAGTTTTTGAAGTTGTTATTTTTGTTCTGAATCGAGATTCTTGCGATCCGTATCTTTAATTCCTTCACGGATTTCATTTGAAATGTTGTTTTTGGCACTATTGAATTCCCGGATGCCTGAACCTAATCCGCGCATGAGTTCCGGAATTTTCTTACCTCCAAACAACAACAGCACAATGATCAAAATGACAAAAATTTCTGTTCCACCGAGGTTTCCTAAAAATAGATATTCCATGTTTTTATGATTTTAAAGGTCAAAGTTATTTTTTTAATCCGATTTCCCGGAGACGTTCATCTAAATAATTGCC
>JAYVIT010000421.1:0-2461 GCA_043769965.1 Saprospiraceae bacterium | reverse complement strand
GTTTATCGGCATATCCTTCTTCGCGTAATTTGATGAAATAGGAGTTTTCAGCAAAACGACAAGCATCTATGTATAAGGGGATATCATTTTTGGAGCAGATTTCTTTTACTTCTTTAATATTTTTCATACTTACTGGTTGTCCGCCACCAGAGTTATTTGTTATCGTGATGATGCATAGTGGAATATTCTCTGCACCCTTATCTGCAATGAAATTTTTTAAAGCAACAGTATCCATGTTTCCTTTAAATGGAGCTGGAATGCCCGGATGTTTACCTTCTTCGCAAATAAAATCAACTCCTTCTGCCCCAGAAAATTCTATATTTGCCCTGGTGGTGTCAAATAAGGTATTGCTTACAATATATTTTCCTTTGCCTCCGAGTATACTAAATAAGATTTTTTCAGCTGCTCTTCCCTGGTGGGTTGGAATTACCAAAGGCATTCCGGTTATTTTTTGAACGGTTTCTTCAAATCGATAAAAGCTGGGACTTCCTGCATACGATTCATCACCTTGCATAATGCCTGCCCATTGGTGACTACTCATTGCACTGGTGCCACTATCGGTAAGTAGATCAATTAGTACGTCATTAGAGTGAATCAAAAATGGATTGTAGTTAGCTCTTCTTAAAATTGCTTTGCGTTCTTCAATTGTGTTAAAATAAATGGGCTCTACCGATTTAATCCGGAATGGTTCAATAATCGTTTTCACTATGATCTTATTACTTAATTGGATTTAATAGACAGATGGTAATTTTTGGTAAAATTAAGAAGTCACAAAGCCAGTAAAATGATTTTGGTTTCTAGCTTAGATGATAGTTATTCCCAAGGACTTAAGGTGACTAATGGATTTTGCTCTAAATAGTTACTCAATAATTTATTAAAGCTGAATAATTCTGACCCTTTGTATTCATTAAATTTAAGATTTTTAAAAAAAATAAGAGCAAAATGCCGACAATTCCAAAATATAAGATAATTTTGTCTTAAATAACACATTGAGACAATTATAAAGTAAATCATTATAGTATGTACAAGTTATCATACAGTATGTTGGTTTTGTGTTTTGTAAGTTATTTCGGGCTTCATGCGCAGTCAACTGTAAAGATTGATACGACTAAAGAGTCTGTATCAGAAGTAGTAAAAGGATTTCATTTAGGTATAGTCCAAATCGTTTTTGCGGTCAACAAAGGAAATTTGACATTATTGGATAAGCGGGATTTTTATACAATTGGATTTCCAATGGGTATAAGCTTAAACACGAATGGAAAATTGATTTTTGACTTGGAGTTTGTTCCTGTGATAAAGCCTTTTGTCAATTCAAATGTGCCTTATGATGTTCATTTGTTATTTCATCCTGGGATACTATGTCCACTTGGCAACGGATGGACATTTGGGTTTAGACTGGCATTTGAAACCGGTGCAGGTCAATTCGGGTTTACACCCCTGATCAATAAGGCATTTAAAATAACTGAGCATTCTGCTTTCTTCTTAGAATTAGTTGCCCCAGCGAGGTTTGGCCCCGATAAAAATTCAGGTTATACTCAATTGGCTGGTCTTCATCTTGGACTGGGATTTTAAATTGGTGGCTAAATTTTATTTATTTTATTTAATTCAGAACAAATGGAAATATTAAATATGGAAACAATTATTAAAAATGAAACACTTGGTCAAATTGCAGCGAGCGATTTTAGAAAGGCCCTGGTCTTAAAGAAATACAATATTGATTTTTGTTGCGGTGGCAAGAAAACGCTTAAGCAAGTATGTCGCGAGAAGGATTTGGATATCTCAAAGATTGAGGAAGAATTGCTTCAAATAAATGAAAATTCATCATCAGCTCCTTTAGCATTTGATGAATGGAGTTTGGATTTACTTGCAGAATATATTGTAAATACTCACCATAGTTATGTTAGAAATAATCTACCCATCATTAGAAATATTGGAGAAAAGGTCATGAAAGTTCATGGCAAAAGCCATCCGGAATTATTGAATATCTATGATTTGATTGAAGAGATTAGTATTGAATTAAATGCACACATGTTGAAAGAAGAACGAATTTTATTTCCATATATTAAGCAACTTGTTGAAGCGATGAATTATTCAGATGAATATAACTCCGCTCGATTTGGTGGAATTCAGAATCCAATTAATATAATGGAAATCGAACACGAATTGGTTGGTGTAAAACTTGCAAGAATCAGAGAATTAACAAATAACTATTCGTTGCCTGATGGCGCATGCACTTCTTATAATTTGCTTTATAATATGGTTGATGATTTTGAGCAGGATTTACATGTACATGTTCACCTAGAAAATAACATCCTCTTTCCCAAGGCATTGGAATTGGAAAGTCAGTTAGCCATTAAATAGATTTACTGAATTAGGCATTTAAAATCCGACCTAAATACTTGTTTTAGAGTTAGTTAAAATTTAAAAGTCTTTAATTGTTTAAGAGTTTAACCATTTTGGA
>JAYVIT010000420.1:0-4105 GCA_043769965.1 Saprospiraceae bacterium | reverse complement strand
AAATTGTTTCCGAAACACTTGCAAGGTTATTGGCGAGACAAGGACATCGCGAGGAAGCCATTGAAATGTATCAAAAATTGACCATAAAATATCCGGAAAAAGGCGCTACATTTGCAGCCGCTTTACAAAAATTAAAATCCTAAAGCTTATGATGTTGACCTTGATTACCATACTGATAGCACTGGACTGTGTATTATTGATTGGCGTCGTATTGATCCAAAACCCAAAAGGAGGGGGCGTTGATGCCACTTTTGGAGGACAAAGTGCCAATCAAATGTTTGGTGCCGCAAGGTCAGCCGATTTTGTAGAGCAACTTACCTGGTGGCTTGCTGGTGCACTTATGGCTTTATGTGTATTCGCAGCGGTCCTTTCAACTGCTTCCGGAAATTTAGGCAATTCAGCCCCAGGGCAAGATCCTACTGAACAGCCAGCAGAACAACCCGAAGGTCAACCTATGGAGGAAGCTCCGCCTCAGGGGCAGTAAGAAAGTGGCAAGGTAAGAAAGCGGCAATAGGCAATTGGCAAGAGGCAAGAAGAAGTTTGCGGTCCCGCAACTCTGAGCAGTTTTCAGTTTTTATACTTGTAATTTCTAATCAATATACAGATTGTCGATCGGCAATTACCAATTTTTGTTTACCATATGCTGATCACTGTTTACTTTGTACATTTCAATTTTCTTGTCTAAATTTGTAGGAAAGATCAGATTTGAAATCCCGTTTTCTAAAATTTACTTCTCGTTGTTTATTGATTATTCCGGTTACTGGAATTCTTGCTTTTTCAGTTATGAAAATGAAATGGACTAAAGAGGTATATGAAAAAATCGAATCGCAACTACATCATGACAAATTAAAGACTTTTTGTTTTTCAGCGGAAGAATATCAAATGATCAATTGGATTGATGAAAAGGAATTTGTATTGGATTATCGATGGTATGATGTGATTGATAAAGTTAAGTTGGAAGATGGATCTCATTTGCTGAATGTTTTTTGTGATGATGGTGAAAAGGAATGGATCGCACAGTTTTTTAAATCTAAACAAGATTCAAATTCAAATCAATCAAAACAATTTTTGCAGAATTCATTTAAATTCAGTTTATTCCAGGATCTAATTATTGTTTTGAAGGATCTCCCAAAGTGTAAAGATCAATTTTTCGATTTAACGCTTTTACTATCATTTGATTATTATACTGTTCAATACCCACCTCCCCGGTTGGTTTAAATTAATTTAGGATTATTTATTAAGTGCAAAGCGTTTTTCTATAATAGAAAAATGTGATTGATTATTTCTAAGATGATTGTTATTCTTTACAATCTCAAAAATTAATTTATGAAATTAAAAGAGAAAATCTTTTTTCCATTAACGTTAATCTGCTATCTGTTATCGGGAGAATTGCTTGCTCAAAAAATAAGCGTTTTGGATGCAGTCAATTTTCATCCGGTATCAGAAGCAACAATTACATTTGACCGGATAGGGATTCAATTTTACACGGATGTATATGGAGAATTTGAATGGAGTGATTCGATTGTTTTTAATGAACTATATATTTCACATTGGAATTATAAAACTTTAAAATTATCCAGGCAGCAATTAGTAGAATCCGGAAATAAAGTTTACATCCATCCCAATTCATTTGATCTCAATGAAGTCATCGTTTCAGCCAACAAAGTGGAAACGCGTAAATCCGATTTACCTATGCAAACTTTGGCAATTGAAAAATCACAAATTGAGTTTTCCAATCCGGCAACCATGGCAGACCTGATGTTAGCCACTGGTGAAATATCTGTTCAAAAAAGTCAGCAGGGTGGAGGAAGTCCTGTACTCAGAGGGTTTGAAGCCAATAAAGTATTGTTGGTAGTCGATGGTGTGCGGATGAACAATGCAATATACCGAGGAGGCCATCTTCAAAATATCATCACCATGGATCCATCAATCATCGAAAAAACTGAAGTGATCTTCGGGCCATCTTCTGTCATCTATGGTAGCGATGCATTAGGTGGAGTGATTCATTTTTATACTAAGAATCCCAAATTGTCAGAAATGGATTCAAAAAAGACTTTTGGAGATGCAATGATTAAATACGCAAATGCTAATGATGAAAAAACGGCACAAGTCGGATTTAATATTGGATGTAAAAACTTTGCCAGTTATACCGCAGCGAGTTATTCCGATTTTGGTGATTTACGACAAGGTGCTGTTCGCAATCCGTTTTATGGAGACTGGGGAAAGCGTTTGTTTTATGCAGAACGAATAAATGGACGCGATACAATATTGGGTAATGGAGTTGGCACATTGCAAAAACAAACGGCTTACAAGCAGTACAATTTCTTGCAAAAATTTTTGTGGAAGCCAAGTGACAGATCAGAACACTTGATCAATTTACAGTATTCTACTTCTTCCGACATTCCAAGATACGATCGACTTACAGAAGTAAATGCACAAGGTGTTTTGAGAAGTGCAGAATGGTATTATGGTCCACAGGATAGATTGTTGGGTTCCTATCTATATTCTTATAAACCAATGAATCGATGGTTTGACAGACTTAATACCAATATAGCTTATCAACAGATTGAGGAAAGCCGACATAACCGGAATTTTAAAAATAATTTTTTAAATCACCGCACCGAAAAGTTGGATATAATAAGTGCTAACATTGATTTTTTCAAACAGCGCAATAACCACAGCTTTCAATATGGTATTGAAGCAAATTACAACAAAGTAAATTCTGAAGCATTCAAAGAAAATATTCTTGCGGACACACTAGGAACTTTAGATACTCGATATCCGGATGGAGGATCAGATATGACAACGGCTGCTGTTTATGTTTCACATCAATGGAAATCCGGCGAACATTTTATTTTGCACGATGGTTTGCGGTATAATTACACTGCACTGAATGCTTCATTTGTAAGTAAAGAATTTTTTTCATTTCCATTTAATGAGAGTAAACAACAAAACGGATCCTTAACCGGCTGCCTTGGAGCAGTCATTAAATTACCAAAAGGATTACATCTGACTGCAAATCTATCAACAGGATTCCGTTCACCAAATGTCGATGATCTCGCAAAAGTTTTTGAGCCACTTGCAGGTACCATTGTTGTGCCAAATACCGGGCTCGAACCTGAGTATGTGTACAATGCTGAACTAAGCATTCAAAAAACATTTTTGGAAAAAAGCGAACTTTCAATTACCGGATTTTATACCTGGTATGAAAATGTGATAACAAGACAAAAAGCACAATTCAATGGTCAGGATTCAATTGATTACGAAGGCACATTGAGTCAGGTGTATTCATATCAGAATGCTTCGAAAGCATTTCTGTATGGCTTGAATGCAAAACTAAAATTAAACTTTGATGAGCACTGGTCCTTGTCTTCAACGCTAAGTTATACGTATGCGAGAATAAAAACGGATACAACAGATTATCCGCTAGATCACATTCCACCTATTTTTGGAAAAACAACTTTGCAATGGAAAATGAAACGCTGGAATTCTGAGTGTTCAGTTTTATACAATGGCTGGAAGCGATTGGAAGATTATAATTTATTGGGAGAGGACAATCAAATTTATGCTTCCGCTCAAGGATCACCAGCCTGGTGGACTTTAAATTTTAGAAGTTCTTATCAAGTCAATAAAAATTTCCAGGTGCAACTTGCATTGGAAAATGTATTTGATACGTATTATCGAGTGTTTGCATCGGGTATTAGTGCGCCGGGAAGAAATATAATTGCAACACTGAGATATAGGCTGGACCACTGAGAGTTCGACATGCTCACTGTAAGACCATTGATCCTTTACAATTGATTATCGAGAATTGAATGTTTATTTGAGCATTGATGCCTTCGACCTGAAACAGATCAGTAAATTGATAAAGAAAACATAAAACATCAAAATATTGTACCTTTAAATGTAGATAAGTTAAAATCCAATATGTATTTTGTTGAGATAATAATGAATAACGGAAATAGATTGATTAAGAAAGTCTTTATTCAAAAGTAATGATTAAATATTTTGTAACTATTCAGTAGTAAAAATACAGAAAACTGTGAGTTCATAACATGTTTTGAGTACTTATTTTTTAGATTTAAAAAACAGTCAGTTTTCCAAT
>JAYVIT010000419.1:0-2165 GCA_043769965.1 Saprospiraceae bacterium | reverse complement strand
TGACGACTATTATCTACAGAATATCAAAGAACCAAATTGTAATCAATTGAAACTCAATCTATAATGTTAGGACGTTAGTGTAGTATTATCAATATTAATATCCCCTACGAATTTCGGTTCGTAATCCAAAGCACCACAATCGGTCGGAGTTAATCCAATATTAATTCGTATTCCATCTTTTAGACGACAAGGGTAATTTTCGCTAGCTGTTACATGAAGTACGCCAGGAATATTTTTTGCAGAAGCCTTTAATTGCACAATGATCGTGCAACCTGGTTTTACTGGTTCTTGCAACGGAAATGTTATACCTTCTAAATTTTCTTGATAAGCACCTAAATTAAGAAAATTATTTCCGCTTGAAATACAAATGTCTGGCGAATTACTTTCACTATTTTCATACACATAGTATCCACCCAAGGCATTGAGTATGGTAAATTTTTCTTTTTCAGAAAAATCTTCAAATCCATTGACACAACTTAGATTTACACATGGTGGTTCATTGCAAACGAGACAGGTACCCGCTTCAATTTGAAGGAAGGAATTTATTTGCTTACAATCACAACTCGTTGCGGTATAATAAATTATATACTGTCCTTTCGAATGCGGAGTAAGTTCATATCCACCGTTAACCTTTTCAATATCAATATCAATGAGATCTGGAGTTCCAGGAGGCCAATCATATACATACATGTCTGAAAGCTCTATGGATTGATTTTCCTTATATGCATCATTGCAAAGTATTTTTTCCGAAGCAATAAAAATAGGTTTATTAACACAAACAAAATATTCCTTTGCACAACAATCTGAATATAATTCGAAGTGTGTTGAGTTTATATCAAAATATGGAACTACATAACAACCATCACATGAAGCTATATTGGAATTTATCTGATATCCCAGGAGACATAATATTTCAATCTCTTTGTCAGTAATTGATCTAACTTCTTTATCTATAAAATATGGAAACATCAAGTAGTCAACCGGGATATTCATTCCTGAATGACAACTTCTATCTAGGTGTGCAATACCAGCATTGGTTTTTCCATATATTGGTGCGATAGCATTGCTTCCAATTACTAAATCTTTATTGCTATTGCATTGATTAATTATTATTGAATTGAAATCTCCAACCGGTGGATTTATTGTCCAGCAATTTTGTTCGCAATTACTTATGAAAACTGGGTAAGTGTTGCCGGATGGCCCTGTTGGGTTATAGGGCTCTACTACATGCAGATAACGATCATATAAACTCAATCTATCGGAACTTTCATAAAGTGAAGTAAAACCTAAAAGGTGCAATGCTTCATGGAAGATAACAGAATATAAATCATATTCTATCGTATTCGGATCAGTGTCCCAATTATCCGAAGTTAAATTCCAAATTCTGCTATTATCAAGAGGATTTATCCAAATGGTTCCATCAAGCGGGCCTGTAAATCGATCATCTGTTCCTCCATTTATCTTTTGATATACTCTATTTATAACTGTACTAGTACAATTAGAAGGCGGATTGTCGTATTCTGATTGAGTCAATGCTAGTATACTACCCAAGTTAGGGTCTGGCACAATATCAATAAATATCATTTCTTGAGGTATCAGATCACCACATTCATTATGATTGATTCGACGCATGACCATATTGGACACATCATCAAAAACCTGACAAATACGGGGTTGCAAAGCTTGGTCAATATTATAAAATGAAAGTCTAAAATAACCGGCAGTGCAAGTAGCCGTTGAATTTTGCAATTGTTGTTGATTTAAATTAAGGAGTAACGAATCTGGATTATAAGGGGGATTAATTCCTTGGTAATCTTCTCCACACCAACCTTCTGTTTGTGCATTTATTACTTTACTTGCAAAAATGCTAATACCAAATAGTAAAATCACTATTTTCGAAAATTTAACTTTTTTCCTAAAATCAAATTGATATTTTCCAATTCCAGAAATGAAAGTTTTTAGCTTTCCAAATCTTGCGTTGATTGGAGAAAAATTCTGCGTAGCACCTTGCACATGGCCTGGTCTGCTACATAAAAATGTTTGTAACATACATCATAATTTAGAATATTTGTAACTATTCAGTAGTAAAAATACAGAAAACTGTGAGTTCATAACATGTTTTGAGTACTTATTTTTTAGATTTAAAAAACAGTCAGTTTTCCAAT
>JAYVIT010000418.1:0-4651 GCA_043769965.1 Saprospiraceae bacterium | reverse complement strand
ATTGAAAAAATTAAATATTGAATTTTCAGCTATGACTGCGGAATTAATTCCGTAAAAATAATTATTCTCTTTTATGTTAGCAATTGCATTTTTCAAATTTACGCCTGCCCTTGTCTTTGTTTCTAATATCGAAGGTTGTCCCGAATAAAAAGTAATGAAATTCCCATTGCTAAGAAATCGATTTCTAACAATATTTAATTGGCCCAACACTATCCCATTAACATCTATTCCAATATAATTTCTATCGAAAGTGTTAAAATTCATAGCTAATACTTCAGAATTAACTTGTAGTTCAATTCCGTGATGAGCATCATATACTCGATTTGTATCGACGAAATAAATTTGGCCACCTCCTCTAACCACAATTCCTTTATACATTTCGCCATTGCATGGAGCGTAAACGGAATTGAAAGAGCAAAATAAATACCCAGATTCGATTTCAAGAGATGCACCTGGAGAAAATTTTATAGAACACCTTCTAAATATTTGATGTCTATTAAAAATGACATGGCCGTTTATGCAAATTTCTTTGCCGATTTCCTCGGTATTAATCAAATTTGAATTTGAGTAGATATTAGTTGTTTGGCCATCAGTGCCTAAGGTAATTCCATTAATCGAACATTGACATGAAACAGTGGTTGGGCAATATTCCTCAACTTGACTACAGATCTCGCTAGAAGTACCACATTCATTTGATGATTTAGCAATTAAAGTTAATGGTAAATTTGCAAAAGCAAATAAAAATAATAGTAGTTTATTTTTCTGAGCTTTTTTCTTAAAGTCAAATTGATATTTTCCAATTCCAGAAATGAAAGTTTTTAGCTTTCCAAATCTAGCATTGATTGAGGAAAAATTCTGCGTAGCACCTTGCACATGGCCTGGTCTGCTACATAAAAATGTTTGTAACATACATCATAATTTAATATAATTAAAATAAAATTTTACAATTTATAAATCAACAATAAAATAAATCTTAGAATAGCTTCAAGCCGACAATACCTGTTGCTTTACTTCATGTATACACATGAGTATGACTACAGTTAAGTAAATGACATGAGTTGTATTTCCAAATGCATCAGCATTCAGATCAAATACACCGGATGTTTATTTTTGCCGGATTCTAGAAATTGTTTTTTATTTCCATGCACAAATCGTTTAGGGTTAAGTAATTTTGTTACAAATTCAATTTGTGCGGATAGATCAAAGGTGAGAAAGTATATCATACAAAATATCAGGGTAAACCATGAAAATAAAAATTCATGGTTTACCCTGATTGGTCTAATGGTTTACCCTAAGTTGATATTCTAATACTTATAATGCTCCTTCCATAAAAGATTCAATGTATTCCTTATTTTTTCTTCCGCAGAATTTTCAGCAGGATCATACAATACAGTTCCTTTTAATTTTTCCGGAAGAAATTCCAACTCAATAAAGTTATTTTCAAAATTGTGTGCGTATTGGTAATTTTTTCCATAATCCATTTTCTTCATCAATCCGGTTACAGCATTTCTCAAATGCAAAGGCACTGGTTGATTGCCATGTTCTTTTGCGAGTTTTAATGCAGATTCTATGGCCATGTATGCAGAATTAGATTTTGGCGAGCAGGCAAGATAAATTGCAGCTTCAGATAAAATGATTCTCGATTCCGGCCAACCGATCATTTGCACAGCTTGCAAACAAGAAGTTGCAATCAATAATGCATTTGGATTTGCAAGACCGATGTCTTCTGCTGCAGAAATAATCATTCGCCTCACAATGAATTTTGGATCTTCCCCACCTTCGATCATTCTCGCCATCCAATACAAAGTTGCATTGGGATCAGAGCCTCTTATGGATTTGATAAATGCAGAAGCAATATCGTAATGCATTTCTCCTCCTTTGTCGTAGATAGCAGGATTTTCTTGTACCAGTTTGCTTATGAGTTCATCAGTGATGTTTAGTTCTTCTTCATTTCTGTTTGCAACCAGTTCAAGTATGTTGCAAAGTTTCCGTGCATCACCATTGGATAATTGAATTAATGCTGCTGTTTCAATCAGGTTTACTTTTTTATTTTTAAAAAGAGAATCGGTTTGAATAATTTTGGATGCAAGTGTCAACAAATCTTTTTCAGTAATTGGTTTCAATACATAAACCTGGCAACGCGAAAGCAAAGCAGCATTCACTTCAAAAGATGGATTCTCTGTTGTTGCTCCAATCAAAACAATGGTTCCATTTTCCACTGCAGATAGCAAAGCGTCTTGTTGTGATTTATTGAATCGATGTATTTCGTCTATGAAGAGTATAGGAGAGGCCTTGTCAAAAAACCGTTGGTTTCGTGCTTTTTCGAGCACCTCTCGGACTTCCTTGACTCCTGCTTGAACTGCACTCAATGCATGAAATGGTCGTCCTAATTCAGTTGACAAGATCCTTGCTAAGCTGGTTTTACCGACACCGGGTGGCCCCCAAAGGATTATGGATGGGATGTGTTTAGTTTCTAAAGCAAGGTTGAGTACCTGTCCTTCACCTGTAAGATGTTCTTGTCCAATGAGATCCTCAAGTTTTTTGGGTCTCATCCTTTCTGCCAACGGTTGCACTATTTACTGTTTTTCGTAAAATTAGGAGATAAGGATCTGATTTCTGTTAAATTATCGTACTTATAGCTGATTTCATTCGTTGATTAAATTTTCAATCCCTATTTTTGATTCTTGATGATGAGAAATACTGCATCCTGTATTATTTTATTCTTCTTAGCCATACTAAGTCATAAGACCTATTCGGCTCATATCATTGGTGGCGAGTTGTATTATGAATGTCTTGGCTATGGGAACAATGGATTGGATTCTACCAAGCGGAGATATCTGATCACAATTAAATTATACAGGGATTGTGCGGGCAATGGTGCTGGATTCGATCAGCAACTCGGTTTTACCATTTTCAGACAAAGTGGAAATCAATACATCAATACAAAATCTGGCAATGGAAGCAATGCGGAACACCGGATTAACTGGGATAGAATTGTTTACAAAATTGATCCACCGGTTTATCCTTGTCTCGATCTTCCGCCAAATATTTGTGGTGAAGCAGGTATTTATGAATACCCAGTAGAGCTTCCCATCATCAATGAAAATTATGTAATCGTTTGGCAACGCTGTTGTAGAAATAATACCATTACAAATATTCAGGATCCAAGTAATACCGGTGCAACATTTACCATTGAGATTCATCCGGAAGCACAAAGGACTTGTAATAGTTCACCACGTTTTAATAATTTTCCACCGACTGTACTTTGTGTAAATGCTCCTTTTAAATTTGATCATTCTGCAATTGATAAAGAAGGTGATTATCTGATCTATGAATTTTGTGAACCCTTAAAAGGTGGTGGTCCTACCAATGGTCCTCAGAATGGATGTGCTGCAGTAATTCCAACTCCGGATTGTCCACCTCCTTTTGAACCAGTGGATTATACCTTTCCATATTCTGCACTTTTTCCATTAGGCGGCAATCCACCGATCACAATAAATTCATTGGATGGAATAATTACAGGTACACCGGATTTTACCGGACAATTTGTAGTCAGCGTTTGTGTGTATGAATATCGCAATGGCGTTTTGCTTTCTGTGTTGAAAAGAGATTTTCAATTTAATGTTGCACTTTGTGATGGAGAAATCGAAGCAAGATTAGTTGGTGCAAGTCAATTGACTCCCGATCATTTTGAAATCACTGTTTGTGGTACAAATGAATACCAGTTACTAAATGCAAGTATAGATCAACGTTATATAAATGAAATCATGTGGACCTATGAGAATGGTGGACGAATGGATACTTTTTTTGGTTGGGCTCCATACATTCAATTTGAAGAAGGCGGATGGCACAACGGAAAATTTATTATTAATCCATACACGAATTGTGGCGACACCGGATATTTTAAAATTAATATCATTCCGGATTTGAATACACAGTTCACTGCAATTTATGATTCATGCAAAGCAGGTCCGGTGCAATTGATTGATCAATCGAGTTCGACTTATAGCGCTATTGAAAGTTGGAATTGGAGTGCAGGAGATGGTATCACTGCATTCACTCAAAATCCGGAGATACAATATCTCAAACCCGGAACATATCCAGTGCTGCTTACAGTAAAGGATAACTATGGTTGTGAAAATAAACTATTCAAAGAAATTAAATGGTATCCTTCGCCAGATGTCATTGTGTTCAGACCAAATCTCAATGAAGGTTGTGTGCCCTTGGAAGTTGAATTCAAAAATGTTTCTTTTCCTACAGATAACTCTTACAAATTTTTATGGAAATTCAGTGATGGAGAAATTGATTCTGGATATACCATACAACATGAATTTAAAGCTAAAGGAGTTTATGATTTGAAATTGGAAGTGACTTCTCCATTAGGTTGTTATAATGAAGGTGATTTTAAAAATGTCATTTATGTGTATGATCCACCAATTGCAAGTTGGACGATAGATACTCATATTGTCAGTATTAAAGATCCTGTAATTAATGTCAAAGATGAATCTGTTGGAACCATTGGCAGAACCTGGATCATTGATGGTAAAAGTTATTTTTATGATCCGTCCTTGCAAATTGTTTTAGTAGATACTGGTTATCATAGCATTCGTATGATAGCAACAGATCGTTTTTTATGCACCGATACTTTGGA
>JAYVIT010000417.1:0-3174 GCA_043769965.1 Saprospiraceae bacterium | reverse complement strand
ATTGGAAACCAATCCCAATTACCGGATGAATTGGTGGTTTGTGATGATAATTCACAAGACAAAACTGTTGAGTTGATTGAAGAATTTGGAAAAAATGTTACTTTTCCTATTCGCCTTCTTCGTAATAATGAAAATCTTGGATTTGTAGGAACTTTTAATCGTGCTCTGGAAGTTGCAACCGGTGATTTGGTGTTTTTATGTGACCAGGATGATTTTTGGTTTCCTAATAAAATAGATCATATTTCTGAACTAGCTCAAGCCAATCCTGAGGTGAACTTGTTCTTAAATAACGCGGAATTGACGGATGGTAAATTGATCCCAAGTGGACTTAGTACCTTTGGACAAATGGAATCCGTTGGTCAGGACAAGAATGATTTGGTTCTTGGTTGTTGCATGGCTTTGAGGAAGAATTTTCTTTCCTACTTTTTACCAATTCCAAGCAGATTCTCTGCTCATGATATTTGGTTAAATGAGTTTTCGGTTATCATGGGTTCGAAGCTTTTAGTGCCTGAAATCCTACAATATTACAGAAGGCATGCAAAGAATGAGAGCTCACATATTATTTACCGTCTAAAAAAAGTAAATCGATTGGCTTATTCTCTTGATTATTATAAAAAACTCTTCTATTCAAATTCTATTGACAGCCTAAACAAAAGGATTTATGAGACAAAAATGAAAATTGAATCTATTGGAAGAGCGATTCAGATCTCAGGAGTTGGAAATATAAAAGAGCTTGAGGCGAGAAAGAATTGCTGGACAAAGGAAGTTGGAATATTAATTAAGCGAGAGGAGATCGCAAAGAAAGATTTTTTTAGCAGATTAACCTGGTCCACCAAATTATGGAAGGAAGGTGGTTATGAATCCGGATCGGGAATTAAAAGTTGCCTCAAAGATATTTTTGGAAACAAATGATTGAATTTAAAATAGAGTATTTGATTTTTCACTTTCAAGTATTGCTTTCAAATCTTAAGAAATCAATAAAATTTAGTTTTGAGCCAACTTCAATTGATTTTCAAAAAGAATCATGAAAATAGCTTTTGATCATCTGGCTTTTACAATGCAAAGGCATGGAGGAATTTCACGTTATTTTTCTAAGCTGGCTTTTGAATTATCAGGATTAGATCAGGAGATCAAAATTTTTGCAGGAATCTACCAAAACCATTATTTATCGAAATTGCCAAAGGAATTGGTCCGCGGAACTCATATTAAAAGTTTTCCCAAAAAGACAGGAACTATTTTTGATTATTTCAATCATTTTTTGACTCAGGAGCAGATTTATTCTTACTCGCCTGATATTATTCATGAGACTTATTACGCTTTTGCCAAGCCAAAAAAAAGTGACGTTCCCAGAGTGGTAACTGCTTATGACATGATTCATGAGTTGTTTCCTTCGAGTTTTAAAAAGAATGATCCCTTAACACAAAACAAGAAGAATGCTTTCAATAGAGCAGATCACATTATCAGTATTTCACAAAGCACGAAGGATGATTTGATGGAGATTTTCTCCATTCCTGATGAAAAGATATCAGTCATTTATCTTGCATCAGATATTTTGAGTGGTCAAAATCCTTCAAAAATTTCAGCTAATTCTAAACCATTTCTCCTATATGTGGGATCAAGGGAGCCATATAAAAATTTTGAATTACTTCTGAAAGCTTTTTCAATTTCACCTTCTCTTAAAAATGATTTTGAAATTATCGCTTTTGGAGGAGGAAAGTTTAGAGATGAAGAAGTTAATAAAATCAATGAATTGAGATTAAACGAAAGTAATGTAAGACAGGTAGCCGGTGACGATAAGGTTTTGGGCGCGTTGTATAGTTCAGCTACAGCTTTTATATACCCATCCTTATATGAAGGTTTTGGATTACCTCCGTTAGAAGCAATGAGTTACAATTGTCCGGTTATTAGTTCAAATACTAGTTCTATGCCGGAGGTGATAGGAAATGCAGGTGAATTTTTTGATCCCACAAGTGTGGAAGAATTAATTCTAGCAATTGAAAATGTAGTTTTTTCTGAAAGTCGAATCCTAGATCTTAAAGAAAAGGGGAGAATTCGGATCCTTGATTTTTCCTGGTCCAAATGCGCTAAGCAAACTTTAGAAGTTTACAACAATCTGGTTTAATAGCTAACGAGAATGAAGACGGCTTTAATTTGTGGTATAAGCGGACAAGATGGATCTTTTCTTGCCAGATTTCTTCTTGAGAAAGGATATAAAGTTTGGGGAACTTCCAGAGATGCACAGGGATCAAACTTTCCAAATCTTATTAGATTGGGTGTTAAAGAAAGAATTAACTATTTATCATTGGTTCCTGAGGATTTCCGAAGTGTGTTAGTCTGTTTAAGAAAATCTAATCCAGATGAGGTTTACTATTTGGCAGGTCAGTCATCTGTTGGACTCTCATTTGAACAACCCGCTGAAACGATCCAAAGTATCGCATTAGGCATGTTGAATGTATTAGAAGCATGCAAGATGATGGATAAAGAAATTCGAATTTACCATGCAGGATCCAGCGAATGCTTTGGAGATACTTTTGGAAAACCTGCATCTGAATCAACTCCTTTTCATCCTGTCAGTCCGTATGCAGTCGCAAAAGCGTCTGCATTTTGGTTGGTTGATAACTATCGGAATGCCTATAATTTATTTGCGTGCACAGGAATTTTATTTAACCATGAATCTCATTTAAGGCCTATCCGATTTGTGACTCAAAAAATAATTTCTTCAGCAAAACGAATCGCAGCAGGATCAGATGAAAAATTGACTTTAGGTCGGCTTGATATTTCCCGGGATTGGGGATGGGCTCCAGAATATGTTGAGGCCATGTGGTTGATGCTTCAACAGCCGACACCCGAGGATTTTGTTATTGCAACAGGCCAAACCAATACCCTCCAAAGCTTCGTGGCAGAAGCATTCGGTCAATTAGGTTTGAATTGGGAAGAATATATAGAACAAAATCAGGAATTTATAAGGCCTACTGACCTTTTGCTAAGTGTGGGAAATCCTGAGAAAGCAGAATTACAAATGGGGTGGAAAGCAAAAAGTAAAATGGAAGATGTCATCAGATTGATGCTCATTTGATTTCTTTTGAATGTGTTCGTAATTGAATTCCTTCGCACTACTCTACCCAAATATAAAATCCAAAATTGAATCCAGAATCTTCCACCCCAAATGACCCG
>JAYVIT010000416.1:0-5075 GCA_043769965.1 Saprospiraceae bacterium | reverse complement strand
AAAAATGACAAAGAAGGAAGCTGGTGCACTGGATATCAGAAATCAATGCAGCGGGTTCATTTATGGTTTGTCTATTGCTGATCAGTTTATCAAAACCGGCCAGTATAAAAATATACTTTTGGTAGCTTCGGAAATGCATTCTACGGGTTTGGATTTTACAACCCGTGGAAGAAATGTTTCCGTTATTTTTGGGGATGGCGCGGGAGCTGTAATCATTCAGCCAACTAAAGATGACTCAATAGGAATCATCAATACTGTTTTACATGCTGATGGAACATACGCAGAAGAATTGGCTTTAATAAATCCAGGTACTCATGGGGGTTATCATACAAGTGTTGAAGAATTTGGATATAGTGATATTGAATTTGGTGGAGTATTTCTCACTCAGAAAATGTGGGATGATCAAATGATATTTCCAAATATGAATGGGCAATTAGTATTTAAAACGGCAATTCAAAAATTTCCGGAAGTAATATTGTCAGGTTTGGAAAAAGCAGGTTTGGCTGTTAGTGATATTGATATGCTGATTCCGCATCAGGCGAATTTGAGAATAAGTCAATTCGTTCAAAAGAAGTTGGGATTAAGAGACGATCAGGTTTGGAATAATATCCAACGATTTGGAAATACTACCGCAGCGACCATTCCTATAGCCATGTGTGAGGCATTTGAAGCAGGATCGATTAAAAAAGGTGATCTTGTATGTATTGCTGCATTTGGAAGTGGATTTACCTGGGGCTCTGCTTTGATAAGGTGGTAAATAATTTCAATTTCTAAATTCCAAATTCACTATTCCTTTTTTTTAATTCATTTGATTTTACTGTAAATACTATCATTTTCCGATCATAATACAAACTCGATAAACGATGAGTGACCATTTAAATCCAACTCCTGTAGATATATTAGCCATTGGTGCTCATCCAGATGATATAGAGCTTTCTTGTTGTGGTACTTTATTAAAACACATTGAAAAAGGATACAGTGTAGGATTATTAGATCTTACAAAAGGAGAATTGGGAACTCGTGGCAATGCTGAAATCAGAACACAGGAAGCAATGAATGCCGCTAAAATGTTAGGCGTAAAGTTTAGAGTACAACTAGACTTGCCCGATGGATTTTTTAATTTTAATAAAGATACAATTTTAAAAGTTATAAGCATTATACGTAGCGCCAAACCTAAGCTTATTTTTGCAAATGCATTGTCAGATCGCCATCCGGATCATGGACGTTCCGCAAAATTGGTTGCTGATGCAGTTTTTTATTCGGGATTACAAAAAATCAAAAGTTTGGATTCAAATTTACTGGAACAGGAAAGGTGGAGACCAAAGCAAATTCTACATTATATACAAGATCATCAACTGGAAGCTGATATCATTTTTGATATTTCTGATGTGATGGAAAAGAAATTGGAAATTATTCAATGTTTCAGTTCGCAATTTTATAATCCCTTATCAAAAGAATATGATTCACCGATTTCAGGTAAGGATTTTTTTGATGTGATCAAAGCCAAAAACAAAACTTCTGGTAGATCCATAGCTGTTGATTTTGCAGAAGGATTTAACACAAATGGCCCAATTAGGTTGAAGGATCTTATTGCTACTTTATCTTGATGAATTCATTTCAACTTCTTTTTTGAAGAGGAACTGAGAATATTCAAGTCCATTTGTATACTCCAATGAACCAAGTCTGAATTTGAACAGCGTTTTTTTGTTCTCGTTTAATTGGTCTTCCAGCTTACAAAAAAAAGGTTTTACTTTATATTCTTCAATACAAAGATTTGGTTTCATTTCTTGTTTGGCATTAAAGTTATACTGTTTGATTTCATTTAAAGAATTTGGTATTGATTGTGCTTTTAAATAAAAGGGAATCATCGTTGCTGCAGAAATCACTAACAAGCCTTTGAACCATTTATAAATTGCTGTACCAAATATTAGCCATAAAATTCCTTTGAATAGAAAAAAGAGGAACCCTGCTATTCCAATATTTTTTAACCACTGCTTTTTCTTTTCATCCATTGATTAACTTTGTATTACTCCAGTATTAAATTTATTAGTTTCTGCAAATTGAGCGGCATGTATACCCATGAGTATCCAATTCCTCGTTTGATCCGGTTCAATGATAGCATCTACCCAAAGCCTGGCAGCTGCATAGTAAGGACTTGTTTGTTCGAGATAACGTTTACTTATCTGTTCAAATAATTTTTTTTCTTCTTCATCGTCCGGAGCATGTCCTTTGGACTTCAGTGCGCTCACTTGAATCTGCGTAAGCACTTTTGCAGCCTGAATACCGCCCATAACAGCAATTTTTGCAGTTGGCCAAGCTACAATGAATCGTGGATCATAGGCTTTGCCACACATAGCATAATTACCTGCCCCATAAGAATTGCCGACAATAATTGTAAATTTTGGAACAGTTGAGTTTGCGACAGCATTGACCATTTTTGCACCATCTTTAATTATACCGCCATGTTCGGATCTGGTGCCAACCATAAAACCAGTTACGTCATGTATAAAAATTATTGGAATTTTCTTTTGATTGCAATTGAGAATAAACCGGGTTGCTTTATCTGCAGAATCAGAATAGATAACGCCTCCCATTTGCATTTCACCTTTTCCGGACTTGACAATGCGCCGGTCATTAGCAACTATACCTACGGCATATCCTCCAATTCTTGCATAAGCACATAAGATCGTCTTACCATAATGTTCTTTATAAAAAACCAGTTCGGAATCATCAACAAGGCATTCCAAAATTTTTCTCATGTCATATGGCTTTCCTGAGTCTGCCGGATAGCAACCAAGAATTGATTTCACTGGTATTTTAGGCTCTTTTGAGACCACATGATCAAAATGAGATTTGACTTCCAATGATATTTTATCAACAATATTTTTAATCGTATCAAGACATTCAATATCGTCTTTCATTTTATAATCCGTTACTCCTGATATTTCACAATGCGTTGAAGCGCCACCGAGTGTTTCTGAATCAACATCTTCACCTATTGCAGCTTTAACCAAGTACGGACCTGCTAAAAATATAGAACCAGTCCTTTCAACTATTAATGCTTCATCAGACATAATTGGTAAATAGGCGCCACCTGCAACACAACTACCCATTACTGCAGCAATTTGTGGGATTCCTTTCGAAGATAGCACAGCATTGTTTCTAAAGATTCTTCCGAAGTGTTCTTTATCCGGAAATATTTCGTCTTGCATGGGTAAAAAAACTCCGGCGCTATCAACTAAATAGATAATTGGGATGTGATTTTCCAAGGCTATTTCCTGAGCCCGAAGGTTTTTTTTCGCAGTAATTGGAAACCAGGCACCTGCCTTAACAGTTGCGTCATTTGCAACAACAATACAGAGTTTGTTACTGATATGTCCAATCGTCACAATCACGCCACCTCCAGCGCAGCCACCATATTCTTCATACATTCCATGACCAGCGAAGGCACCTATTTCAAATTGCGGATTATTTTTATCTAATAAAAAAGCAACTCTTTCTCTTGCTGTTAATTTACCATCTTTTTTTTGAGCTTCAAGTTTCTTTTTTCCACCTCCTTCATAAATGATATCAAGTTCTCTTCTTAACCTAGATACATTCGTGTTCATCGAATCTTCATTTCGATTAAATTCCAGGTCTAACATGTATTCTTTTTGTTGTAAATTGATTAGTTGCTAAGGTATTTATTCAATGGCAAATAAAGTAAATTTATTTTTTATGAAACCTGTATGGGAATCGTCCTTTGTATTTTTCGTAAAATCCATCCAGTAAAATTTCATCATCTGTATTTTTGATTTGAGCAATAAGTTCATCTACATTGGAAATCTTTTTACCATTGACAGAATGAATGACATAGCCAGGAGCCATGTTTGTATTTTCAATAATGCTTCCCTGATAAATACTAAGTACCCTTACTCCTGATTTGCCTATACTTTTCTTTTCTTCTATTGTCAAATCTCTCACTTCAAATCCAAGGTCCAATAGAATGGGATCTCTTCTGGTGCTTATTAGAGAAATCGTATTTACTTGATTTTTCAAAATTGCATTTACCGTTATTGCTTTATTATCACGCCAATACTTTATTTCAATTTTTGAGCCGGGTCTTAATCTTCCAATAATTTCCTGGAGTTCCGGAACCGACTTTACACTTCGCTGATTTATTTCGAGGATAATGTCCTCTGATTTTAGTCCCGCCATTTCAGCTGCTCCATCTTTCGTTGTGTTGCTAATAAAAACTCCGGTTACTGAATTCAAACCATAAATTTTAGCTCTCTCATTATCCACTCTTTCGATTACAACTCCTAATAACCCCCTTTGTACTGTGCCAAAGTCTTTTATATCCATGATGACTTTTTTAACCAGATTGGAAGGTATAGAAAACGAATAACCCTCATACCGACCAGTCTGACTCATAATGGCAGTATTGATTCCGATTAAATCTCCACGGATATTTACTAATGCGCCACCGCTATTCCCAGGGTTAACGACTGCATCAGTTTGTATAAACGATTCTATATTATATTGCTGATTGTTGAGAATGCTTATATTCCTGGCTTTGGCTGAAATGATTCCGGCAGTAACCGTTGATTGAAGTCGCAATGGATTTCCTATTGCCAAAACCCATTCCCCAACAACACTGGAATCCGAATTGCCAAATTCTAAATAAGGTAAACCAGCATCTTCAATTTTAATTAAGGCTATATCTGTAGTTGGATCTGTTCCAATCAGACTTGCTTCGTATTCTCTATTATCATTGAGTTGGACCTGTATTTTATCTGCATGCTCTATCACATGATTGTTGGTAACAATATAGCCATCCGGAGAAACAATCACACCTGAACCCGATGCCAATCCTCTGTTTGGAAGCATGAAAATATTATCTGAATCTTCTGAGACGGCTTCGATAAAAACTACGGCAGGGGTACTTTTTCCGGCTGCCAAAATAAAATTTCCTTGCCCGACATTAGCCAGATTGGCTAAAGACACCAATGATTCATTGGAAATCTGGTTTGGCGCATTATTCACTTCATGTATAAATTTGGAATCAAAAAATGGATTAGCAAAGGATCTGCCTG
>JAYVIT010000415.1:0-2025 GCA_043769965.1 Saprospiraceae bacterium | reverse complement strand
CAGTCGGTAATCATTCGCTGGAGTATTTATGCAACACTTATCATTTCAATTATAATACTTGGTGTTTTTGATAATGTAGCGTTTATCTATGCTAAATTTTAAATTACAGTGAAACCGATTTTTAAAATATTCCTTTTTTACTTAATGCTTATCTCATTGCTTTGGCTGATTGGTTGGAGAATGGACAATAACACAAGAAGTCAGTATGATATGAGATACGCTGATATTGTTTCAGGAAAATTCAGCAATGTTGATTTTGCAATTTTCGGAGCTTCGCAATTAGTACACGGAATCAATCCAAAATATCTCGAGGAAAAAGGATTGACATCTTACAATTTTGCTTTTAATGGTGCAAGTCCGGAGTTTACTTACCACTGGTTTACAAAAATATTTTTACAATACAATCAGGCACCTAAAGTGGTTTTAATTGATGTAAGTAAATCGTCATTCGACACAAGTTATGTGTGGAGGAAAATTGAACACGACAGCAAGTTTTTTTCTTTGAACATGTTTATGAAAGAAATGCTTTCAGCCGAAAACCCCTATAAATCAAAGAAGATTTCATTCCTGAATCGCTTTGATGTTTTTCGAGAAAAGAAACATCCCGAATGTTTGTTTACAAAAAAGGATGAGGCAGATTTTGATAACAACAGATTTTACAAGGGTTATGTTCCCTACCTGCTGAATGTAGCTTGTAAAAAAGATTTTTTGCCCGAGAGCAACGAACAATCCAGACTTTATTTTATAAGACAGATCAAAGAGTTCAAAAGCAGAAACTGCAAAATCATCTTTGTTGCATCTCCGGTATTTCTCGGTGATGGCTATAATTCAAATCTTAAGAAATTCGAGTTTGTTGAAGAACTTGCTGAAAAACATTCTATAACTTATTTGAATTATAATGACTCGTTACAATCTGAAATTAATTTAGATAAAAGTAATTATGCCGATTGTCTTCATCTGAACGACAAAGGCAGCAAACAATTTTCGCAAAGACTCACAGCAGATTTGATTCATTGGAAAGCAACGAATATAAAATGACACTGAGTATTATTATTGTAAATTATTATTCCGAGCAACTAATCAAAAATTGCATTAATTCTCTGATTGAGCAGCTCAGCAACCTTAGCTATGAAATAATTATTGTAAACAATGGCTCAGCTTTTTCAACTGAGCAGCTTCAGTCAAATTTCAACGGGAAGGCAAAATTTGTTTTTTTAAATCAGAACAAAGGTTTTTCTGCAGCTAATAATGCCGGAATAAAAACTGCAAGCGGGAAATATGTTTTGTTACTCAATCCCGATACTTTAGTTATTGATAACTCAATACAGAAAATGATTGAGTTTGCCGAAACAAATAAGAGTGGAAAGTTTGGAGTAATTTCATGCCGATTAATGAATCCCGACAGAAGCTTTCAGATGAACAGCCACTGGAGTGCGGCATCATGGGAAAAACTATTGCAGCAAAATGCTATTTACATTGCATTGTTTGGTGACAAAATCAAAGTCAGTGAAAGGCAAAAAAGCCTTATGCTTCAGCAAAAAGATTCAGAGGTGAAATGGGTGAGCGGAGCAGTAATGCTCATGAAAAGAAGTTTAATTATTGAAAACAACCTTTGTATGGATGAAGATTTCTTTATGTATTTTGAGGATGTGGAATTTTGCTCACGACTTCGCTGTAAAGGCTACAAAGTTCTTTATATGTTTGAGCCGGGAATAATTCATATCGGAGGGAGCGGAGAAAATGTACAACAAAGACGATTTGAACAGGTAACAATTTCTGAATGGCTTTGTATCATGAAGCGTGACTGCAAATTGCCATTTCTGTTTTATATGTTGTTTTTGCTTTTTAATCAAGTGATTGACGAATTACTTTTCGTTCGGTTGTATGTAACAGGAAAAGTAAATACTGTACATTTCAGGCAGAAAATCATGCGAAAAAGAATCTTAAATTTATACTCACAATATTTTTTCAGGATTTTGATTTTGTACAGCACAAAACTTTCATCAGCCAGGGAGCCGCTAGTAT
>JAYVIT010000414.1:0-6377 GCA_043769965.1 Saprospiraceae bacterium | reverse complement strand
AAATCGACAAAAAAGCAAAATTTTCCTGGTTTGTTGGTTGGCTATGAGCACAAGGATGATGCTGCGGTTTTGGATCTTGGTGATGGCACGGCTATAATAAGTACGACGGATTTTTTTATGCCTATTGTTGATGATCCATATGATTTTGGAAGGATAGCTTCGGTCAACGCGATTAGCGATGTTTACGCGATGGGAGGAAGCCCGTTATTGGCAATTGGCATTTTGGGATGGCCTATTGATAAAATCTCACCGGAGTGGGCAGCAAAGATAATAGAAGGTGCGAAATTCGTTTGCACCCAGGCAAAAATTCCTTTAGCCGGAGGACATTCTATTGACTGCCCGGAACCCATTTTTGGATTGGCCGTTACAGGGCGTGTACCGATCGGCAATCTGAAAAAAAACGATGGAGCCAAGGCAGGCGATTTGATCTACCTGAGCAAAGGATTAGGAGTAGGTATTTTGACTACCGCTGAGAAGAAAAGCATATTGAAACCTGAACATAGAGACCTGGCCAAAAACTCAATGCTGATAATGAATGATTTGGGAGCAAAGATCTCATCGTATCCTGAAGTTCATGCCCTAACTGATGTAACAGGATTTGGCTTATGTGGACATCTCCTTGAAATGTGCGAAGCCTCTAAAATCTATGCCACTATTGATTATGTTAACTTACCCGTTCTGGATGATTGCGTCTTTACCTATATAAAGGAGGGTGCCATTCCCGGAGGAACAAATCGAAACTGGAAGAGCTATGGTTCTAAAATTCATTTAGAAAATCCTGATTGGTATTCTTTAGTTGCCGATCCGCAAACCAGTGGAGGATTATTGATTGCTGTTGAACCTGGATTTAAAGAGCAGATGGAGAGTATCCTGAGTGAAAATAATTTGTATTCAAGGCAGATCGGAAAGTTTGTGGATGGAGCCGAGAATGAGCTGAGAATAAGAATATCATAGGCTGGAGGGGCTTAAAATTAGTAACTTAACATAATATATATTATGGGAAAATGTAATAAATATATAGCTGATTTACAGATACTTATAAAGCTATATGTTTTCTTGTATTTTTGCATTCTTAAAACACATCCATGGCCTTGATTAATGATATACAAACTAAAGAAGGATTCAAATATCATTGGGATAATGAAACCGATGAATACTGGAAATTTATGCAAGTGCTTGCCGATAATGCAAATCTTAAAGATGCCGTTTATGTAAAATCTGTTGATGATTTGCTCAAGGTATAATTTATTTTTTTGATTTTTTGATTCAGATCTAGATCGAAACACATACTAACTTACATAGAACGTTTAATAACTTTTCTGGAAGCCGGAATGCGAGTGGCAGGTTTTTCTCCAAGTCTACTATTTTTAGGCTTATCCGTATGTTTTTCGTGAGCACGTGCTACATGATGTTTTCCAGTTGCAATTCCTTCTTCAATATTAGAATTCGAGGTTATATCCCTTGATTTAATTTTTATTGCAGGAATGGTAGGTTTTAAATTTTTAGAATTATCAATCCGCAGTAAATCTTCGATTTTAATATTGAATGCAAAACATATCTCTGTTAATGTGTGTATTGTAAAATTATGCAGTCCACTAATCCATTTGGTTATCTCTGATGGCCGCTTTCCAAGTTTATCAGCAAATACTTTTTGAGTAAGCTTGTTTTTCTTCATCAACAAAACAATTTTATCAGCAATTGTCATTGTGTATTCCACTTGTTGAAGTGACAATGGCGTAATATCTGAATACGCCTGTTCAAGCGTTTTACTTGTGTATTCTCTTGCTTTTTTTAATTCAATCATCTTCTTCAAATTTTAAATTTCCGATTAAATCTCCATCATGAATATAACGGATTTCTTTATCTTTAATTCGCTGAGCAATTAATTCATCAGCTTTGATTAAATATTCAACTTTTCGTTTTAGGATGGCATAAATCCTTGGATTAATGAATTTCAGCAAAGAAGATGTTGTCAGCAATAGGCAATAAAAAAATAACAAATAATCCTATAACACAATTTTCAATTCATTCCTTACCCGCTTAACAATCCCAACGATACCGTTGGGATTGGGAGGGGATCTCTGCTACTCTATGACATTCTTTCATTCATTCATTCCTTCATTCTTTAATTTCATTATTTTCCTCCCATCTTCTGCATCTCATCCTGAAACTGTTGCATCGTGTATAATTTATAGTTACCAGGAGGTGGCAACAAGTCTTCAGGAAGAATTTCTTTTTTGTACTCTTTGGCAAGCATGGTAAGCTCTATTTGAAAAGAACTGCTGCCCATGATCATATTGTATTCCAATGGAGTACCTTTAATGCCCAACCCTTTACCAGTTTGACTGACATAAGATGCATCAAAATTGAGTTCTTTGGTAACGTACAATGTCATATTGACTACATCGGCAGAATCAGTCATCGATTTGTTGCTTTGCACTTTCATTTTGAGTTCTACGCGATGACATTTATACCCCAGGATTTCCTTGACATCTTTAGGAAACTCTTTGGATTCCGTAATGTCCTGAAAAGATAATTGCAGGTTTTTTAAACTGTCCAATTTAGATTTACGGCTTTCGGAAATTTTGTATTTCTTGCCCATCATCTCCATATACATATGCATGGAGTCAGACTTCGTATCAATGATGTTGATGGTTTTCATCATCATCATGCTAATTACTGACTTTTGAATAGCGCCATCGGAATAGATTCGAATATCCATACTACCCATAACAGAAGCCATTTCCGGTGGGGCCTCTTCCCCATTCATTTTAATGCCGGCCACTTCCATTTTGAGCATGCCTTTGCTAAGTTGAGCTAAGCATGGAAAAGCATAGATAAAAACCAAAATACCCAGAATACATTTTGTTAGTTTCATAATATTGAATATTTGATGAATCAACCCGCAAATATAATAACAGTGAATACAATATTGATACCAGTATATAAACCTTTGCTTTTGGAACTAAAAAGGAACAATTAGTATAATAACTCTTTTCAATTTTAACTCAACTCCTTACCGGCTTCCTCAATATGATTAATTAGTGTTAATACATTTTCATTTATAGAATCATCCAAAGATTCATTCCTGCATTGCTCTTCAATTTTATCTGAAAGTATTTTAGTTTCATTCATGCCCATCATTATCCATTTTGTTTTGAAAGCATGAATCTGATCTGCCATTTCAATATAATTTTTATTATCCAATGCGGATTTCAATTTATCAACCAAGAGAGGAGCCGAATCTAAAAACATCTTGATGTATTTTTTCATACGGGTCCTGTCACCTTCACAAAAACTTCTTAAATAGGTTAAATTAGTTATTGAAAATATATTATCTTCCGGAGAATAATCAACTTGATTACTTTTTACAATAGCTGAATTACTTTTAATTTCAATACTCAACAAATCAGCAATCCCTTTTATTAGTTGATAAACCTTAAATGGTTTTGGAATATAGGCATTCATTCCAGCTTGTTTGCATTTATCAAGATCAGTTCGAAGCACACTTGCTGTTAAGGCAATGATGGGTATCTCTTTTTTAGGCAAGTCAAAATGCTTCCGTATATACCTTGTCGCTTCGAGACCATTCATCTCAGGCATCTGAACATCCATCAATATGATGTCAAAATCATTCTCCTGAAGACAAGAAATAGCTTCTTTACCATTAGTTGCAGTAATTACACTGACATCAGCTTTTAATTTTAGCGTATCCATTGCTACAATCAGATTGTAATCATTGTCGTCAACAATAAGGATTTTGAGACCATTGAGTATGCTACCATCAATACTCCCCTCTCGTTCATTCCGTTGTTGAAGTCGTTCTTCTGAACCTTGCTCAAAATTTAACACAAAGGAAAATATAGTACCCGTACCTTCTTCACTCTCTATCGTAATATTACCTCCTAATAATTCAATGAGTTGTCTACTAATGCTTAAACCCAAACCTGTTCCTCCGTATCTGCGTGTATCAGAGGCATGCGCCTGATTAAAACTTTCGAATACACTTTCTAATTTATTACTGGGGATGCCAATTCCCGTATCAATGATTGCAAATTGGATACAAACAATATTATCCACTTTTTCTGTCATACTTGCTGTGACTCTTACATAACCTTCCTCTGTAAATTTTATAGCATTTCCGACCAGGTTCATAAATACCTGATAAAGCCTGACAGGGTCACCAATAAGGACCGGTATATTTTTATCAATTTCAACAATTAGTCTTATTTCTTTTTCATCTGCTTTTTGAAGTAACATTTGCTCAACCTGTCCAATGACTTCCGACAAAGAAAAATCTATTTGTTCTAGTTCAATTTTACCTGCTTCGATTTTGGACAGATCAAGTATGTCATTAATAATGTGCAATAAAGTTTCTGAAGATTTCCGTATTCCATCCAGATAATGATGCTGATCCGCCCGGGGTCCTTTATCAATTAATAAATTCGTCATACCCATTACCGCATTCATTGGTGTTCGAATTTCATGACTCATGTTTGCGATAAATTGCTGTTTAAAGCGTTCGCTTTGTTCGGCCTTCAATTTTTCATTTTGAATTTCAATATTTTTTTCCTCTAATTGTTGCTTGGTCTTTCGCATAAATTGCAAGCGACTATAAATAGCTAAAATCGCCAGCAACAAAAGAATACCTGAAATGATAAAATAGTTTCTTTGTTGTGCTTTTTGAAATTGCAATCTTTGAACTTTTTCCAGATTTGCTTTTTCTTTTTGTTGTTTTTCAAAATCCGAAATATTATTTGAATTTTGCACTGCAACAAGTGAATCATTGAATCGAATGTAATTGGCACCAAATGCAGCCGCGTCCCCTAGCCTTTTGGAGTCCATATAAAAATTAAAAAGAGCTTTCCTGTATTTTTGAATTAGTCCATCCAGATTGCCGGCGGCGGCCTTATGGTAAGCAGATACCAACATGGTTTCCGCTTTCGCAATTTCCTTTTGTTTCAAATGGTATAAATAAAAATAATAGTCTATTTCAAAGTCACCTTGAATGGAAACCATAGGTAATGATATAGAATCTCCAATAGATCTGGCCTCCACAAGTGACTGATAGGCTTCATTAAGTCTATTCATTTCAATTAGTATTCCCCCTTTTTCAGCGAGGCTTAAGGCTTTGAAAGAAAGAACCGGATTTTGGATTAAAATTTCCAGAGCTTCATCAATATTTTTTAATGCCTCAACGTAATTCTTTCTTTTTTTTTCTATCAATGCAAGCCCTATATTCGCTCCCATCACCTTTTCCCGATTACCTTCTTTTAGAAACCTATCATACACAATTTGTAAATAATATTTAGCCCTGTCGTAATTTCCCCAAATGTAATAGTAGGTGCCTGCTGCGGACAATTCATAGTAATAACCATATAAAGAAAAGCTTTGATAAATTTCTGCAGATTTTAAATAATAAGAAATCGCAATATTATAATTGGATTTATAGGCATAATATCCTGCAATAGCATGATAGCATGTAGCCGTATTTTCAATTGGTCCATGATGCTGGTAATGAATTAATTTTTTTTCAAAATAGTGAAGTCGTTCTTCCTGCAAATTTGCATAATTAAAATATTCTCTGATGACGTTGAGTAAGCTCAGATTACCGAGTACTTTTTTTTGTGCATCAAATACATCTATAGCCTTTTTGAAATTCTCTATACCTCCTTTTTGATCTCCCTTGTTCCACATTAATATACCCTCCCGATATAAAATGTATGAATCGGAATTAATTAATTGCAAATGTGCATTCAATTGAATAAGCCTGTCCATCCATACCAATAATTCCTTGTGGTACTCCGGTCCGCCAATATTATCAATGATTGCAATGAGTGCAAATAATGAATCCTCAGCGGAATGTGCATTGGACATATTTTTCATTACGGAGTCAGCACCGCAATCTATACAAGGCCCTATGACCGCTTGATTCTGATTCTGTGATAGAATATGCCCACTTGACAAGGAAGTCAATAAAACACAAACCGAGATCCATTGCAATAATGATTTCACATGTGAAAGGTAAGAAGAAATTAAATCGGGAATACGAATCTGCACAATGATTAAAAGCCAGTTCATAATATGTTAAATCAATCCAAATGAATAGAACCCAATTAAACCGATCTTTGTAGAACGATAATTGAAATATGATTTGAGAAATCCTAAGTGCTTTCTAGTAGTTGTGATCCTGTCAAGGTTCCTAAATACCCTATTCTATAAACTTCAATAAACTAATACAAACAACAATAAACATGTATGTAGCTGATTATAAACAATTTATCCCAAATTATGCAATAGGTTAATAGCAACATATAGAAATCATTGATAAATATATCTTTGTAAGGCAAATCAATCGAACCAAAATGGTGAAAGAA
>JAYVIT010000413.1:0-4276 GCA_043769965.1 Saprospiraceae bacterium | reverse complement strand
ATAATGGAATATGTAAGAAAATGTCTTGTCGCTCGATTTCTAAAGTCATTAGTTCGGTCTTCTCTACTAGTCAATAATGGTATTGAAGTGATTTTCATTAGCTTTTTGAGGTTGAATGGAAGCTTATTCTAAATAGCAAATATACTCAGTCCAGTATTCAATAAAAAATCACAAATTTTTTCTTATATTTGCAACCATTGGATTGTAGGCTAAACGTGGTCCAGGATCCAATAACAAAGTCAATTTTTATTTTTTAATATATAAAGGTCTGTATTGTAAAATTTTACAATTAGCCGAAGAATATGTGGAGATTGGAATTAGGGACGTTTAAAGTAATCCTACTTAAATCATATAGTTTTGTTGAACATGTCACTTCTGAATAAACCCTTCAGTACGCAGTAATCCTGAAAAGCTTTCCAGGGCTTTAGGACTCATCATGTAATACAAAATATACCTCTTTTCCAAAGGCAAGCAAGACCTGCTAAATTTTCAATTTTATGCAAGAGATATTAATCGCCGTTATAGGCGGTGCAATGGCTGGAATGGGCATCGGTTATTTTATAGTTTATGCCATTATCAGACGATCTAATCAACGGAAACTCGAAGAAATCAATAGGATCAGCGACCTTGAAATTGAAAAAGCAAGAGTTGGTGCGCAGAGAATGATTTCCGAAGCTGAAATGAAAGCTGAAAAAATTGTTTCGAAGGCCGAACAAAAAAACGAAACAATCAAACAACAAAAAATTCAGGAGACCCGGGATAATTTTTCAAAACTGAAAGCGGATTTTGAAAGTTTTAAAACAACACAATCTGTAGAATTAAAAGAACGGGAACTCAAGGCACTCACGATTGAAAAAGAAATCCAGACAAAAACTGCAGATATCGAAGGACGGGAATCCGAAGTAAAAATGCTGCGCGAGAATTTAGACCTCCAACTAAAAATTGTAACCAAGAAAAAAGAAGAACTGGAATCTGCTAATGAAATCCGCATCAAAGAATTGCAAAATATTGCAAAGATGAGCGAATCAGAAGCCAGGGAGCATTTATTGCAGGCTGTAAAAGCAAAAGCCAGCAACGATGCAATGGCCATCGAAAAAGAAGTGATCGAAAATGCAAAAGCAAATGCAAATAAAGAAGCGAAGAAAATAGTCATTCAAACGATACAAAGAATGTGTGCGGAATACACCATTGAAAATTCCGTTTCTGTATTCAATCTGGAAAGCGATGACATAAAAGGACAAATCATCGGTCGAGAAGGAAGAAACATTCGTGCACTCGAAGCTGCAACCGGAGCAGAGATTGTAGTTGATGATACACCGGAAGCAATAGTGATTTCCAGTTTTGATCCAATCCGTAGAGAGATCGCAAGACTTTCGTTGAAACGATTGGTCGCTGATGGACGAATTCACCCTGCACGTATTGAAGAAGTAGTTGCTAAAGTAAAAAAACAACTCGATGAACAAATTGTAGAAATTGGTGAACGAACAATAATTGATTTGGACGTACATGGACTCGACCCCTATTTGGTAAAAATGATTGGCCGTATGCGCTTCCGTTCATCTTATGGACAAAATTTATTGAAGCACTCTTCTGAAACTGCAAATCTATGTGCAGTCATGGCTGCAGAACTCGGACTCAATCCAAAACAAATCAAACTTGCAAAACGAGCAGGATTGCTTCACGATATCGGGAAAGTTGCAGAAGAAGAATCTGAATTATCTCATGCTTTATTTGGAATGAAGCTTTGTGAAAAATACAATGAGAATCCAATGATCATCAATGCCGTAGGTGCTCACCACGATGAAATCGAAATGAATAATATCATTTCACCAATAGTGCAAGCCTGTGATGCCATATCCGGTGCAAGACCTGGTGCAAGAAGAGAAATTCTCGAAAGCTATTTAAAACGGATCACTGAACTCGAAGAATTGGCAATGACTTATGAAGGTGTGTAAAAAGCATATGCACTTCAGGCAGGAAGAGAATTGCGTGTAATTGTCGAAAGCGAAAAAGTAACTGACCAATACGCGGATGATCTTGCATTCATGATTTCCCAAAAAATTCAGGATGAAATGCAATATCCAGGACAGGTGAAAGTAACGGTAATCCGAGAAAAAAGAGCAACTGCATTTGCAAGATAAGTTGTGCTTTCATGATTATTGACAATACTATTTTTGAATCCGCAACCGGACTGAAGGTACCGCAAAAAATCAGTTTTAAAAATACCGGATTAAGTTATCATCAGTTAGATAAGATGATTTCTTTTTTGGACAATGCTAAATTTATTTCAGAAATTGAAGGGAACTCACATATCAGTGGACTATTTACTACCACTGCACTTCGACATCTACTAAAAAGAAATGATATTCAATATATTCTAGTTGATGATCCCCGATTATACTTTTATCGTTTGTACAATTTTTTTGGAAGACGCAGATATTTAAAAACTCCAACGATAATTGATCACAGTGCAGTAATTAACAGGTTTGCGTATGTAAGCGATTACAATGTAGTGATTGGCAAAAATGTAGTGATCGAACCCCATGTAACTATACTACCAGATGTAATCATTGGAGATAATTGCACAATAAGAGCTGGAGCTGTAATTGGTTGTGAAGGATTTGAACATAAGCGGACTTCAGAAGGATTGATTTCCATATTCCATAATGGTAAAGTAATAATTGGCAGCAACGTTGCGGTTGGATCAAACACTTGTATAAGTAAAGGTTTCATGTCAGCTGATACCATCATTGGAGACAATACAAAACTTGATAATCTTGTACATATAGGACATTCCGTTCAGATTGGCAAAAACTGTATCTGCCTTGCCTGCGCTATGATTGCAAGTTCAACTAGAATTGAAGATAATGTATGGTTTGGGCCAAATGACATTATCAAATCACGAATTCATCTTGACCATGAAGGATATGTAACAATAGGTTCAACACGAAATTGAAATAGGTGAAAAGAAAATCAGTGAGACGGAGAAACGGAAAATTTACATGCTTTGTTTACTAAGACTTTAATACTTAATTAATTTATTCACAAGCTTATCATTCTCCGCAAAACGCAAAAAATAAATACCCGCACACCAATCAGTAGTATCAATTAACTTCTTTTCTTCTCTCAATATTTCTGAACATACAACTTGACCAAGTGTGTTATATAACTTGATGGACAGGTTTGTTTTTCCAGTTTTATATTCCACTATAAATTCATTCACAAACGGATTTGGATAAACATAAAACCCGTTATTGTCATTTGCTTTCACTTCTTCATTCGAAACAGGTAAATAAATTTCTTCAGTACAAATAGATTTTTTATTTAGCTTGTATCGGTAAAGTGCTTCGATCAATGAAGATTGACTTTGCCAGTTATCAATTCTGATTGGAGGAATCATAGAAATATTTTTATAAAATGAATTGAATTCATAATCAAACATGGAAGTATTATCAGGCTCATTGGTTCCCTTCGGCATCAGAGCGCCTTTAATCATATTACCAAATTCAAAATGGTTTTTGCCTTGCAATGAATACAAACCTAAAAACAACGACGAAGTATTCGTAACCTGATTGCCAATAAAATTTTGTTCGTTTGAAGCAGGATTGGAATTCATAAAAATTCCATACAATTCTGTCCGGTTTCTGAAAAAAGTATTATACGGACCATTGATACCATGACTATTATCGATAATAATATTTTGTACAACATTTCCCTCAAACAAATTCATATACACAAAATTGCCATGCAATACCAAATCACCAGCAGAATTAGAGGGTAGTATGGTTTCCGTCCAAAATGGATCCTTTGAATAATTATATGCGAAAACATTTCCATTTGCACCGGCTTGTAAAATCATGGAATGCCTTAGATGCTCAAAATTATTTTGATGAATAAAACAATCACCCGTTACAAACTGAAGCATCACTCCATATCCTTTCCCACCTGAACCATATGAATGTGCATCTTTAAAAAAACTATTTGCAACTGTAATGCGGGTTGAGTTTTCAATAACGACATGAGCGAAATTGCAAAAATGACTTTCAATACCACTAATACTGCAATCCACCGCACTACTCAAATATATATTCGAGGATTGTGAAGTTGTGGAATCCACTCGCTCTATGCTTAAGCATTTAATATGTACCTGTCTTCTGGGTTTGAGTTTATAAAGTAATGGCAACTTATTTCCACCATAAGATCTTCTTAATGGTTTATTCAGTACCATACTATCCATTTCAATCCGCAAAATTTGGAAGATCTGACCCGTGGAATT